>CAYRYI010000035.1:0-6670 GCA_964428455.1 uncultured Candidatus Saccharibacteria bacterium | reverse complement strand
CATAGGCGCTTCCCTTTTACCCAACCACTCTCTCAACTTCCGCCAAATCGGTAACCCCCGCGATCACTTTTAAGATTGCGTCCTGTCTCATGGTGATCTGTCCCTGCTTGAAGGCGGCGGTTTTTACGTCCGCCTCCGAGGGCTGCGTGGCGATAAGCCGCTCAAGTTCATCATCAATAATCACAAGTTCATAGACTCCGATACGTCCTTTGTAACCGATGCCGTGGCAGTCGGCGCATCCTTGGGGATGCGCGATTCGCAAATTCTTGATTTCGGGCCGATGAATTTTCGGCGGCATGGCATCGAGCTCATTGCGAATCGCTTTTAACTCTTCGGCCGCGGCCGCTGAAGCAATCTTGCAGTTCGGGCAAAGTTTTCGCACGAGCCGTTGGGCCATGGCCACATTGATAGCAGGAGCGATGATGCTCGGTTTAACGCCAATGTCTATTAGTCTCGGAATCGTCCCCGCGGCGTTGTTGGTATGCATGGTGGAAAAAACCAGATGTCCCGTGAGCGATGCGTGCATCGCGGTCTCGGCAGTTTTTTTGTCGCGGATCTCGCCGACTAAAATTACATCCGGGTCCTGGCGCAAAATCGCCCGCAGGCCCGAGGCGAAATCATATCCCTTGTCGGGCTCCACCTGCGTCTGTTCGATGCCGGTGAGATGATACTCAATCGGATCCTCAAGCGTGATAATTTTAATTCCCGGCTCGTGCACTTTCTTTATGAAAGCGTAAAGCGAGGTGGTCTTGCCCGAACCCGTCGGCCCGGTGGTGATGATCATACCGTTCGGCTTTTTTAGCTCGGCCTCGATTTGGTTCTCGACCCACGGCTGCATTCCCAGGCCAGCCAAAGAAAGCCCGATAGCTTTGGGGTTTAGGATGCGCATCACCACATTTTCACCCTCGGGGCCGGGGAGGGTGGACACCCTAACCTCGATTTCTTCGCCGGGGGATTTGATGGTGAAGCGGCCGTCTTGGGCGGTCTGCTTCACGTTTAACTTGATTTCCGAAATCAGCTTGACGCGCGACAGGAGGAATTTAAATGTCGGGTGCGGCAGAAACGCCACGTCTTGCAGGAGTCCATCGAGGCGATACCTTAGGCGCACGGCCTCAACCTGCGGCTCCAAATGAATATCCGAGGCATCGGTGGCCAGGCTTCCGGCGATGATAAGCTCAAGCAAGTCCGAGGTAGTCGCGCCCGCCATCGCCTCTATTTTTTGCTTCAGAATTTCAATCGAGGTAATTTCGGTGCGGAACGACTCCATGCGCGAGGCCGAAACGTCGATTTGGCGGGTGATGGCGCCAAGCTCTTTGGGGATCTCCTTATACATATCCCAGGCCTTTTTGAGCGAGACGGAAGAAACCAAAAAAAGCTGAAGATCATAACCGGCGTTTCGCAGACGCGAAATTTCCGCGGCTGTTTCCGGCCGCTCGGGGTTTCTCGCGACAACCTGCAGTTTCTTTCCGGTTTGCTGGACAGCTGCGATCTCGGCTTTGCGCGAGACTTCTTCGGGGATAAGCTTCAGAGCGTCAGTAAAAACCGGGACCGAGGTAAGATCCAAATAGGGAAGGTCAAGCTTATCCGCCAGCGCCTTAATCACTTGCTCCTCGCCGCGCTTACGCAGCTGGCCCAATTTTTTCAGTTGTTTGGTTTCGTCGAATTCAAGAGTCACAGGCCAAACCCGCGCCGCGCTCTAAATCGGCGCAGCCAATAATTTCAATGATACTCTCACTATAGCACAAACGTTGCGCTTGACCGAGCCGAGCTAAATTAGAAAGGGGGCACATTTTCTTTATTAGATCGCCCGGTTCTCGTCTTCAGAGAGTCGAGCGTTGCCAAAATACCGGATTCCGCTTCGCGAAACGAGGGGAAGGTTTCCCTTAAGCGAAGCAGGCCGCGCTCGAAGTTCCCAAACATTGTGTGCGAAAGTTCTTTTGCGAGCTCGAAGTCGCGGCTTTGCAGGATCGCCGAAATTCTTTGCGACACAGGATCATGTTGGAGGATGAGAAAAATCTTCGGTGGCGCGAGGTGGGTCTCAAACAGGCGCGCGACCTCACCAATCGCGTCAGGTGTTGTCCCGGTTTTTATAAAGTCATCGGCGGTGATGATGGAGATGAGAATTCCGCGATCCTCATCGTAGCGCGAACGGACAGCAGCTCTGCCCCAAAGCTGCAAAATGGGCAGCGGCCGACGCTCTTCCACGGCTCTCAGAATCAGGTCGCGTTTCGCGCCCGATGCGATCGCCTCGGCGGCAAGCGAGAGCGTTTCCGGCAGCACCTTTCCGTCAAGAAAGTTTTTAGTGTTGGCGAGGATCCCAGCCAGCGCCAGCGTGGCCTCGTCCGCCGACAGGGGTTGGGGTAGAAACGCCTTGGCGAGCGCGGATGAAATCTCTGTGAGGGCGCGCGCCTTGGGATTTACCAAATTCACCTCGCCGAAATTATTGTTTGCCGGCGAGATGTCAATATTTATCACGGGCGTTTCGAAGAATAGCCGCGGGTTTTTATCGTAAAGCGCGCCGAGAGTCTCAAGTGTTTCCGCGCCGACGACAATGACGCAATCGGCTTTCGCCGGTTCCCCGCCAATCTTTATGTCCGAGACGCGAATCGGTTTATCTTTTGGTGAAAGGATAATGGTGAGCGCCTCATCGCCTTTTTCATAGCGTAGCTCGCCTACTGGAGAGCTCTTAGTATCTATGGTTATAACAACATCCTGCGGAATCTGCGCGTGGGAGGTGAGAGGTTTTACGGACAAGAATTCCCACTTAGGCGGGAGCGGGTTTGTTCGCGAGACCATAACAGTTTTGCCAAGACCAGTGAGCCTTCCAGCGATGAGCGCCGCCGCCGCGACAGCGTCAACCGGCGCCTCTTCGGGGAGCGCCACAAAGACCGTCCCGGTTTCCTCTATGAGACTTGCCGCTTTTTTAAGCTCGGTTTTATCAATCATGTAGTGGGTTATCCGTAGCGCATTTTGGGCCGACAAGCAAGCAAAAATGGCGGTCACGGTCGCTATTGACTTTTTACTCCATTGGTGTATAATTAAAGAAAGCTGAAAAAATGGCTTGGCTGCGGGCAATCTCGCTCGCGGCCAGATAGAGTTCGGAACATTCACACGTCATAGGAGGAATGGGCCATGAAGACGTTGGCGCTTCTAATGTTCGGGGTTCTCGGCCTCGTCTTTGCGCTCGGCCTCGTGGCCGGAGCGGAGATGGAGGGAGCGGCGCCGAGCTGGTCGGCGATCGCGCTCCTGGCAGGCTCGCTCGCCGCGATCATCGCGGCTGTTGAGATCCGCGTGGCGGCGGCTCGCCGCCGCTGCCGTATCGAGGCCCGGCTTCTCGGCCGGGTGCTCGCGGTGGCGGGGATCGCGCTCCTCGCGGCGGGGTGCGCGACCTACGACCCGCGGCCGGCGCGTGTCTACATGCCTCCGTCGCAGCAGACCGCAGCGGGGCAGCCAGCGGCCACCGTCCGGCAGGAGGGGTTCCCGCCCTCCTATCTGCGGGAGATCGTGGCGGGTAAGTCCGTCACGATCAACGCCCCGGACGAGTTCCGGGGTGTCGCCATCGACTACCTCCGCGCCGCGGGCGCGATCGTGGTCGAGTCATATCGGGCGCACTTCGCGCTCGAGACCCGATCACGTTCGGAGTACGTCCGCTCCGGCGGACTACTGCGAGATTCGATCCGAGTCAACGGCTCATCTCTCTTTGGCGACTATCAGGTCGCCATCGTGGAGATCGAGCTGAAGACCACGGAGACGAGACAGCTTGTCTTTCGTGGTTTTGGAGCCGCCCCGTACGACCAGTACGGGAGCTGGCAGCGGGCGGTGGCGCTCGCCGGCCGGCGAGCGCTCCTCAACCTTCACTAGTAGCATCCGGCGGCGCGCGGCACCCGCGCGCCGCCGGCTCCCCACCCCCGCGCCTCGCCTTAACCGGCAGGGCGCGGGGGCTTTACTTTTTTACTAATTTTTGTATAATACAGGCCCTAAGGTTCTTAAAAAACAGGGGAGGAGGTGCGGTGATGTTTCGCAAGGTCGCGGTGGTTTTGGTTCTCATCACGCTTCTCGGTTCGGTCTCCGGCTGCGGGATGGTCACCCAGCGGGAGCGAAACACGCTCGTTGGGGCGGTAGCCGGTGCGATTCCCGGCATGGTGATTGGGGCCGCGGTTGGCGGGGCCAGAGGCGGTGCGATCGGTGCAGCCGCAGGCGCCATTGCCGGCGCGGCGCTCGGCGCCGCAGAGCCAACGGATTCCTACGATGGAACGCTTGTGATCCGCGAGGCAACTCCGCCGGAAAAGAAGTTCCTGCTTGCCTACATTCCGGCGAAAACCGACGCGGCTCTTCGGGCGGAGCTTGAGCCGGCGCTTCGCGAGCGCGGGTGGGAGATCTACGCCGGGGTCGAGCGGCCCGGCGAGGCCACCTTCTTCGCCGTCTGGACCAAGGCCGGGCGGGTGCACGCCGAGGTCGTGCAGCCGGACGGCAGTTATCAGGAGTCCGCCGGCGTCTCCGTCACCGAGGCGCTTGACTCGGCGCTTGCCAAGCTCCGGCGCTGACACGTAGCCCGCGTCTTGCTCGACCATGTCGGGCGGGGCGCGGGCTGTTTTCTTTTACGCATTTTGCTACTATCGTGGTACTCGATGGCTAAGCGATTTTCTATACTGACAAAGAACGAGCTTTCAGCGCTCGCCAAAAAGCTCGCGGCAAAAGTCCTGAAACTTTCGAAAGGAAACAATGCGCGCTTAATCTCGCTTTCCGGCGAACTCGGCGGTGGCAAGACCACCTTCACGCAATTTTTCGCGAAGGCCTTGGGAGTTAGGGGGCGCGTGCTTTCACCGACATTCGTGGTGGCGCATGAACATCCGATCGCGAAAAAGTCACCTTATCGCAGGCTGATTCACATCGACGCCTACCGCATTGACGGCAAGAAGTTCTTTGACTCCACGGAAATCCGGCGCTATCTCAAGAATCCCGAAAATATCGTTGTCATCGAATGGGGCGAGAGAATTTCCAAGTGGATTCCTAAGTCGGACGTCACGATGCACCTTCAGCACTATAAGTCTCGATATCGTAAAGTTTGTGTTATATCAAAATTTAAAAATCAAAATGGAAAATGAAAGTTTAAAATTACAAATTTTGCATTTTTAGTTGTCATTTCGCGCTTTAATGTTTACATTTTTCATTTTCGAGGGTCTGTGAGCATGAACCAGAAAAACAATCTTCGTAAGACGCAGAAAAAACCAAAAACCCTGGTCTTGCTCGACTCCCATGCGATTATTCATCGCGCCTTTCACGCCCTGCCCTCTCTAACCAATCCGGCCGGTGAACCAATGGGCGCGGTCTATGGATTTGCCACGATTCTGTTGCGGATTCTCCAGGAATTAAAACCGGATTATCTCGCGGCCGCTTTCGATATGGCGGGGCCCACTTTCCGCCATGTGGCCTACGAGCGCTACAAGGCCCAGCGGCCGAAAGCCCCCGACGAACTCATCGGCCAATTCAAGAACGTGAGGCGGCTTTGTCAGGCCTTTGAAATCCCCGTGCTGGAGCGGGCGGGATACGAAGCAGATGATGTTATAGGAACCATAGCTAAAGCGGTTGCCGAAAAGGAAAAAGGCGTGCGGGTAATGATTGTAACGGGAGACTTAGACACACTTCAGCTAGTTGATAAAAAGATTTCGGTTTACACCATGCGAAAGGGTCTCGCTGACACCGTAACCTACGATGAAAAAGCTGTCCGAGAACGCTACGGACTCGCCCCCGATCAACTCACCGACTTTAAAGGGCTTCGCGGCGACCCTTCAGACAACATCCCCGGCGTTAAAGGAATCGGCGAAAAGACTGCAAGCGAGCTTCTAAAAAAATATGGGTCAATCGAGAATCTGTATAAGTCGCTAAAAAGATCCAAGCTTTCGAGTTCTCTCCGCGAAAAACTGGAAACCCAGAAGGAGGAGGCGTTTTTTTCAAAAACACTGGCTACGATTAATCTCGAAACACCCGTCGGCTTCTCGCTTGCCGGTGCCGAGTGGCACGGCCCGCACGGGCTTGCCGAAGTTGAAAAACTTTTCCGCGAGTTTGGCTTCAACTCGCTTTTGCGCCGGCTCGGCTACATCGGCAAGGATGACAAAATAGAACCAAGCCAGCCGCAGTCAGATCTTTTCGGCGCCTCGGAAACGCCGGCCGGCAAGACCCGGGAACTCCCAAGATCCGAGGATTTTTCTAAAGAAAAGACGCTGGCTTTTATCGCGGAGGATTCCAAAATCAGGCTCGCCTCAAAAACTCACACCTACGAGATTCCGGATTCGCTTATCGCATCACCATCTCTTAAATCCGTACTTGAGAAAGAACGTAAGCGCATATTTTTCGACGAAAAGTCTGTCCTAAAACGATTCAAAAGTTACATCTCGCAGCCGGACGACTTCGATATCCTTATGGCGGTTTATCTTTTGAGGCCCGGTGAGCGGAGTTACACTCTGGAGCGCTCGGCCCGCGAGGCGGGAGTTCCCTCGCGCGAATTTCACCAATGGGTATTCGAAATTGCCGCCTCTCTCGAAAAGCGCCTCCGCGAGCGCGAACTCTGGAAAGTATTTTCTGAAATCGAAATACCGGTTATCCCAATTCTGGCGGAGATCGAGATTCGGGGGATGAAGCTTGACCTCGCATTTCTTGCGAATTTTTCCAA
>CAYRYI010000034.1:0-7015 GCA_964428455.1 uncultured Candidatus Saccharibacteria bacterium | reverse complement strand
ATAGTTCCTAATACTCGGAGATTCTACCAAAAGGAGCCAGCTTCTGCAACTGCTGGCGCGTCCCGGCGGCGCATTGCCAATGGCATATCCGGCGTGCTATCAAGGGGTCACGGTTCACTGACAATTTGAACACAGAAAAGGGGGTGTAAGCATGCATCCGAAGACACTAGCAAAGTTAAAGGAGCATTCAGTCGCCATATTCACTTTCGATCCCAACGGGGTGCTGCTTATTGACCCCCGTCGGCATCCAGCCGGCGAAGCTGCTCCATCAAAGCTTCTCGTATTCATTGAAGAGAACTTGGACGGCGTCGAGGAGTGCCTAGCCGAAATCGGAGTTGTCCGGCAGCATCCCTACCGCTCTCTTCATAACGGCGGCTTCAATCTTTCTCCGAGATGTCCCGCGCGCACCATGTCTGAGAAACAAGTCTCTCGCATCGTTCCAGAAATCTGCTCGGTCTTCGATGATCTCATTCGAAATCGAGCGGGGATGGAAAAGCGTTCCGGGAGTCTTGTGCGCGGCTGGAAAAGTTCGGTTGAAACCCAGTGGTACGACAAATTCCCGCGCGGGGTAGGATTTTCGGTTGCGGAACGCGACTTGGCGCTTTTACGACTCTTCGATGAGCTTGAGTCAATAAACCCGGCTCTCTACTACGGGATTCGCCGTATCGCAGGGTACATCAACTCGCTTCCGCGCGGACGCAAGTATCGCGGCCACTACTCCAAGTATTGGTCGCTGGAAGAACGGTTCAGGCGCAATGACTGGATGCCGCTGACGCGCCCGCATATTATGGGCGCGATCGCGCGTCAATTGCGTCGCGCGATTGAATTCCTGGAGTTTTTCACCGAAGTTGAGCTCTTGAGTCCGCGCGGTTTCCAGCAAGCCGTTGATCTTCTGCGTTATCCCAGCGAGCCGATTCTCGAATTCACGATACTCCCGCGAGAAGCAACGCGCTGGGATGTGCTTGGGCGCCGTGACGGATTGCCAATCCGCTTCATCCGCAAACTCCCTGACGGCTACGCGCTGGTGGCGACCATCCGGCAATCGGACTGGTCATTACGCGCTGCGGCAGAGATGGATCGTCTCAAAACGCGCAACATACCCGGCGAACGATTCTCGGAACCGGATTTCAGTAAGTGGGATATTCCTGAAAACTGAAAGGAGGCATGGCATGGCCGCGACCCGGAAGACCACGGGTGCGGCCATGCCGCGCCCTTCACAGCTTCTCTTGGGGATGCACTACACGAAGACCGTCTCTTTCGACGAGGAGCGGGCACGCACCGTTTTTCGGGAGGTAGGCGATCGTTACCGGATGGGAGTAGGCTTCTTTTCCGGCGTCCGACGGATCCAGCCCCAGCATCTCTACACCCCAGCCGAGCTCAAGGAGCTCGGCGGCCTAGAACTGGCAAACTGGTTCTTCTTCCTCTCGATTTCACAGCGCGGCGGGCTGAACAGCGATGATTCCATTCGGCTGACCAGGGCCGTTTGGGATCGGCGCCCGGATCTTTTCAATCCGCCACAGGCCGCCGCTCTCTCGCCCAGAGAAATACGCAGAGCGATTCTGGGCGTTGCGGCCGAGTTCTACCCGAAGATAAGTGGCGCAACCGGCGGCGGGTCGCTCTCCTTCAAATTGCGGGAGTTCGCCCGTCATTGGAGACTGAATGCCGCCGCTCTTGATGCTCACTGGGGAGGCGATGTGCGCAACGTTTTCACCGAGCCGAGAACATTCGAGGAGTACTTTCTGCTCATTGATCGCGGCTCGCAAAAACCCCCCAAGCAAAATCCCCGAGGGTTCTACGGGATGCGAAGGAAGATCTTTTCACTTCTCATATTCTGGCTCATCGAGTTCGAGCTAGTGTCTTACTTCAGAATTCCGCTTGTCGTTGACTTTCATGTTCTGCGGGCTCTGATTCAGCTTGGTGTTCTTCAGGTCAACTGGAAACCCCTCGGCCGGGGAAACCCAAAGATCGAGGCGCGGCTGCGCCCGCGCGCTCTTAGGCAGTATCCGGCCGTGCATGTTCATGAGACCCTGATTAATCAGGTCATCGGCTGGTCGTGTGACTTTCTCATTCGTGAGAACCTCTCGCCGTTTGATGTCGGTAACGGTCTCTGGAATCTTTCCCGAGTCCTTTGCGCCTCTTACTACGGCAATAAGTCGGAATCGGTCAGGCGGTTCGATCCCGAAGCCAGAAAGTGGCACAACGTCACCGCGAAGCTCGTGAATAGTGCAAAGCTTAACCGGGTCTCAGCCTGGCCGAAGAATTACCGCGACCTCTGCCGGTATTGCCCTTTTGAACGGTATTGCGGCCTAGCGATTCCGGCTGGTCCATACTACGATTGGGGCCAAAATGTTAACGCGGGCGAGCACGTCGTCTATCCTGGGAGGGAGGCGACGCTGGGCGGTATTCCATGGTATGATCTTCCGATTAACCTAACTCGGCGGCGCAATAATACCGTCTGGGATGGAAGACTGCCGAAGGCCACAGTAATTGGCAAAAAGACGCGGGAAAAGAACTTGCCCACGGACCAACTCACCTTAACAACGAGGAGGGGGAGGCGCCTCGTCCGCTGAAGTCAGCGGGCGAGGCATTTAAATTTCTGAATGATTTGTCTATAATGCATTGGCATGATTTCAATTGATGATTTTAAGAAGCTGGAAATAAAAACCGCGAAGGTTCTGACGGCGGAGCGCGTCGCGGGGTCGGACAAACTTTTGCGGCTCCGAGTAGATGCTGGCCCCGAGATAGGGGAGCGCCAGATCATCGCCGGCATCGGAAACCAATACGAGCCGGAAAACTTAATCGGCAAGACTATTGTTGTGCTTGTCAATTTGGAACCGCGGATATTGATGGGGCTTGAAAGCCGGGGGATGATACTGGCGGCCTCGGACGGCGAGACGATTTCACTTCTGGCACCGGATAAGGATATTCAACTGGGCGCGGTTATTCGTTGACTGTTGATTCTCAAACCATGTTTTCAAAAAAGACAACAATTATCATAGCGGGATTTATTCTAGCGCTCGCACTTGGAACGCATCTTGGACTGCGCTGGTATGGATCAAACGCTGTTGAAGAAAAAAGGGATGCCAGCAATGACGGTAGCGTTCGCGTCATTGACGATAACGCGGTTGATGCCGCAAGTGAAAACGGGGTGGAGTACACGGAGAGCGGATTTGCCCCGAAAGAGATCGGCATCGCGATTGACCGCGGGCTCGGTTGTGCTATAGTGCTTTATAATCAAAGCGGCCGGACTCTCCTTCTTGGTTTGAGTCCGCACAAGTTACCTAAAGATCCCGGCCCAGAATATCCGCCCATTGCGCCCAAAGAACGATTTCTTTTTGACCCGCGCTTTACCGGATTCACCGAACTCTCTTTCCACGATCACGAGCGGCCGGAACTCCAATTTTTGGTAAAATTCGAACCGTCCTGCCGATAGATGATTTCATTAGAAGTTCGTCACGTCCAATGGCATGACGGCGTTCACCGATAGTAACTATAGCAACTTCCCATCGCCATAAACTAGATATCTTAAAAGAAAGGAGGTTCCTCCAGCTCTCGTATGTGGCTTAAGCCGCGTAACTGTCTCTTAGGGTATCGGCCCTACTCTAAGTGAGATTTAACATGAGGCCAAAGAATAAGGGTATTGCAAATGCTGGATCAGATTGTAACTCTCAGGGTGGTTCCCCCGCTGAAGATGAATCTCGGTTCCGTCTTCGAACAGCTCCGCCAGAGAGATTCGCGGACATGGACGGCCGAGCGGTGCCGAGAAGCGAAGAAGGAGTATCAGCGCTTCTTGGCTCTGTGCAAGGTCTGCTCCAAGACTCCGATCGTGCCCTCACAGTTGCTGGACGAGGTGTGGCATCAGCACGTGCTGAATACCAAGCGGTATTTGAGAGATTGCGAGGTCTACTTCGGCTACTTCCTTCACCATCGCCCGGTGAGCACTGGCGTGCGTAACCACAAAGAACACTGGAATCAGACCCTGAAGCTTTACCGAGAAGTGTTCGGTGAAGAGCCTCCTTCGGCGATCTGGCGTGGTAGTGAAGGAGCGAACTGCGACGGTAGCCGCTGTAACGCAGTGAGATCGCAAGCGAGTTAAGGCCCGCCCTCGGATGGCCGGGAGTGGGTCATGACTGATGTCCACAGAGGGAACATTCTCTGTGGACATTTCAATTTTATGGATTTCTTTTATAAAAGAACCACGCAGTGAACTGCAGGCATCACAAGGTTGCCGAACTTTATGGTAGGTTGACTAAACCTTAAAAAAGTATAGTTTAACTCTTAGGACAGACCATATCTTAACCCAACTCGAATCAGGAGAGGAGAACGCCTTGGGAACATACCATTTGCGGTCCAACGGGGCAGTGATTGATATCATCAACCGCCGCAGGCGGACACGCTCGAGGCGCGGAGGGCCGCGCCACAAGCGCATCATCGTCTGGGTTTCGGTTATCCTTCTCCTTGGCCTGATTGCGATGCTAAGTGTCTCTTTCGGCGCCTCACTGCGACAGAAGTCGCACGCACTGAAGAGTGAAAGTGATCGCCTCGAGGCTGTCTATGAGGCGGGCGTGGAACGCCAGCAGGGTATCCAGCGCATAGAGCAAGACCCATCGTTCCTTCCGATGTTTAAGTTTTTCCGCGGTGTTCTTGAGGATGCGGAGATGTACCGC
This sequence comes from uncultured Candidatus Saccharibacteria bacterium, assembly GCA_964428455.1. Lineage (GTDB taxonomy): Bacteria > Patescibacteriota > Minisyncoccia > Sungbacterales > JACQCQ01 > JACOZA01. The sequence continues at coordinate 2,348 of CAYRYI010000034.1, read as the reverse complement.
GAGGTCCTAGCGGTTCTTTTCAAGCTAGACCCAAGAGAGGCAACTCGCGCACGCGTGGTGCTGCGTGAGCTTCACCCTCTCTACGCTGAAATCGTGAAATACCAAGATCGCGTGGGGACGGGTGACGTAAATGAGGCTCTTTTCGACAGCTTGAAGGCGCTGATGCAGACTGCCTTCAGTGAAACTGTGGCGCGAATTTGCAGCAAGCCGTTGACAGCTTGCCGCAAATGGATCGAGCCATTTATCGAGGGCCCCTCTCTGCCGCGCCAGTCCTCCAAGCCGGATGTCGAGATCTAAAAAATCTCGGCGCCCGGCTTTTTGCATAGGAAAAGTAACAGTCAAATCAAATACACATATCATACACTATCGTGTGTAATATGTGTATTGGTGTGGAAGAATCGAATTGCAGATTCAGTATTGGTACGTGTCCACTATAAGCCCCTGGCTGTCGCGCAGAATGATTAAGTCGTGCAGACTCCGCCAAAGCTTTTCCGGCCGCCCCAAATATAACTGCCAGGTGTTTTTGTAAAAATCGGAAGCGGCGCGGAAATCATCAACGCACCCGCTGTATTTGAAATGCTTGTCAATGAATTCACCGCACTCGTATTCGATGCCCGCCGCTGTCTCATCAATCTTAGGAACACGGCAGGTATAAATTGACCGCTCCATGAAATCAAGGCAGCGATCGGTAAATCGGATGAACTTCGAGACATCAGGTCGAGGACAGCGCTCGGCAAGGCGCGGCATGAACTTGTTATTTTCATTAAGATACCCAGTGCAGGCATTTTCGCGAAAGCTTACATTTATCGGACTTGGCCCGGTGTGAACGTAGGCCTCTGCACCCGGCGGCAAAAATACGGACGTTTCATTGACATCCATCAGGGCTAGTTTTTGCGCTCCGGCGATAGCATAACGCTTACCCTGCGAATTCTCCAATGTCCAGCCGCTGATTACAATCGGCGGTTTAGATGAGTCATCGGCGTTTCGCAGAAATGCGTACTCTTCCTCCGGCTTCAGACTTGAGGAAGAGGGACGAACTACCGTTTGGATGCGGACCCGTTTCTCGTACGGCGAATATCCTGGTTGGGCCGCGGGGCCTGTTGGTGATGCCCCGCTTGAAATAATCTGGCCGTCAGTTGGGGGCGGCTCGGCGCTATAACCGGAAAACCATCCCCCAGGACTGGAGGCGCGCGGACCGGACGAGAATAAATCAAAACCGATAAAATCGCCTTGTAAAAGCCCAAACCCGCCGGTGATAATAATCGCGGCGGCTACTAGAAGTCCGATAACTAGCAGAATTTTATCCACCATAGATTCTTAGAGCAGTCTTGCTCCTATAATATCAGGATAACCGTTTATAAACTCCGCTGCGGTTCGCGAGGCCTTGCCCTGGAGGCGCAATTTATCCACGGCTAGGGCGCCGTCGAGGGTTTCAATCGCAATCGGCGCCTCGACCGCTTGCCACACGGTTCCATAGGGTCGCTCGCCGCCGGCAATAACGCGCGCGGCTTCGACTTTCACGCGCAGAACCTCGTCATTGCGCTTCCAAATGAAGTGTGATTCCGGCCAGCCGGCGTAAGCCCGTATCTGGCAGACCAAGAGATCGGCCGGGTTATCCCAATATAGTCTCCCATCCTCGCGCTCCAGCATTTTTGTATAAGTCGCACGCTCATGATCTTGGGGCACTGGACTCACCTCCCCCGCGATCCACCTTGGCAGCGTAGTTAAGAGAAGCGTCGCGCCGATCTTGGCGAGCCGCTTTGAGAGTTCCGGCGCCGTCTCCTTTTCTCCTATGGCGACGACCTCTTTAGCCAACACCGGGCCGTGATCAATGTCTCTATCCATCTGCATGATAGAAACTCCGGTTTCTTTTTCACCGGCCAGAATTGCCGCCTCAATAGGGGATGGCCCGCGATACTTTGGAAGAAGTGAGGGATGAATGTTTAGAGACCCATAAGGAACAATGTCCAAGAGCTCTTGCGGGATGATCTTGCCGTAGGCGGCGACCGCAAATATATCCGGTTTTAATGAAGAGATTTTTTTGAAAAATTCCGGATCGCGGAGGCGCTCCGGCTCGAAGATCGTAAGGCCCAGCTTGCCGGCAAGTATTTTTACCGGCGATGGAGCGATGCCTTGCGCCTTGCCCACGGGTTTCGCTGGCGCCGTAACGACAAAAATATCAAAGGCGCCGCTTTTTGCAAGACGTTGAAGCGCGGGGAGCGCAAACTCCGGCGTGCCGAAAAAAACGATGCGGTGATGCTTAGGGCTTTGGGCGCGGCGTTCTTTCATAAGTGGTCTATAGTCTTTCTTCGTCTTTTTTAGTGTTTTTAGTCACGTCAATAAATCGT
>CAYRYI010000033.1:0-7092 GCA_964428455.1 uncultured Candidatus Saccharibacteria bacterium | reverse complement strand
CCAAAGCGCCGGCAATAGCTTTACCGATTCCGCGACCGCCGCCCGTAATAACAGCTCGCTTTCCGTCTAACATAATATTTAGAACTCGTCTAGAATTTAGGATTTGGATATTAGAATTTGCGTACTATATGTCTATGTTACCGCGTCCCACGCCCTGATAGCGAAACCCCAAATTTGCAAATTCACCAGCCCGTGAGGCAAGAAAGTTACGCGCGTCAATAAAAAGGAACGGAGCGCGCATGGCTTTTTTGAGCCTCATAAGTTCAAGTGCCGCATACTCCGGCCAGGCCGTTATCATTATAACCGCAGAACTCGCGGCAGAGGCGCGATATGGATCTTTATCGAATAAGCTCCGAGTAAGCTTTGTGACCTCGTCGCGGCTGGCGGCCGGATCCGAGCCGGAGACCTTCATGCCCTGTTTTTTCAATAAGTGCATAAGCGCAATCGCCAATGACGAGCGGAGTGTCGGTGTGCCGGGTTTATATGTGAGACCAAAGACCGTAACTTTTTTTCCTTTAAGCGAGCCAAGGTGCTTTTGCAGAAGTTTAACCGCTCGCGTCAGCCGCTTGGCATTGGTCTGGATCGCGCCGGACACCACCGGAACCGCAATTTTCTTCCTTCGCGCGATAGATTCCAAAACGCGCATATCGCGCATTAAGGTTCCTCCGGAAAATCCGAGACTGGTATCCAAATATGCGGCTTGGCCGATCCGGGGATCGGATTTTAAGGCGCGGGAAACCGCAATCACATCCGCGCCAACCGCTTCGCAAATATCCGCGATATTGTAAATAAAAGAAAGCGAAACGGCGAGAAAACTGTTAAGCGCGTGCTTTACCATCTCGGCCGAGGCCGGACTCATCACGATCTTCTCCCCGGGCAATTTCCGGAAAACCTTTTTTACCCCTTCGGCGGTCTTGGCTTCCGCCCCGATGATCGTCCGCGCCGGCTGCATGAAAGACTCTATGGCGCGGCCCAGCTGAAGATTTTCTGGGACATAAGCGATTCTTAGATCATTCTTTCTTCGGATTTGCTTTATTCTTTGGCTTAACTTATTCGTTGTCCCAACCGGCAACTGGCTCATTATTACAATCAAAAGACCCCGTTTTGCGTTTTTTGCGAGCTCGGCTACGGTTCTTTCGATGACTTCGGTATCTGGGCTGTCGTTCTTGGTTATCGGCGTATCGAATGTTACAAAGAAAGCATCATGCAGTTTTGCGGATTTGGGCGAAAAAACTTCGTAGAACAGCTTGCCGGCTTTTCTATTCTTGGCCATAAGCACCGTAAGGCCGGGCTCCGCCAAAACCGGCTCACCGCGGCGGAACTTTTCAATGACAGTGGGATCGGGGTCGTAGGCAATTACCTTATGCCCCAATTCAGCGAGGCATGTCGAAACTACTTCTCCTAAATGCCACAGTCCAATAATGCCAATCTTCATAACGGGTAGTAGAAACTCATTATACTTTCCCCTCCAAGTAAAGTTTTTCCCAAAGCGCTAAATCTTCTGGAGTAGTCAACTGCGGCCGCCCTGGTGCACCCCGGACTACCATCATAGTATTATCGTGGCAAAACTGGTTCATCATACTCGTTAAATAATATTCGCCGTTTTTATGCTGGATCGGAGCGTAGTTGAAAACCGAGGCATTAGCGACCATAAGACCAGTCGCCGCCCAATCAGATTTCGGATTTTCCGGTTTTTCGATAACTTCCAAGATTCGGCCTGATTCGTCTATCGTCGCGATGCCTGATTTTTGAGGAACAGAAACTTGATAGCAAAGCCAAGAGTACTCGAAAGATATGCATTCGTTGAATTCTTTTTTAGTCGGGAGCTCGTCACCGTAAATTATCATCATCCGTTCATCTCCCTCAAAGAACGGCTTGGCATTTAAAAAACTGTAGGCGTTGCCTTTATCCGATCCGCCAACATAATGAATTTTGCGCCCGTGAAAATTATCTCCGCAATGCGCTTTGATTTTGTCCGCCAGATACTTTACAACCAAAACCACCTCTGTTACCTCGGCGGGGAAATTTTCAAAAATATGGTCAATAAAAGTCTTGCCCGCAATTTCTAAAAGCGGTTTCGGGTTTTCGAGAGTTAACGGACGCATGCGCACCCCCTCTCCTGCGGCAAGAATTACAGCTTTCATTGCTCAGTAGTAAATATAATTTTCGTTCCCTCAAAATCAACCTTGAATCCGACTTCGCGAAGACCCTCTTTAAGCATGGCCTGGCGCACGCGGTCGCGCGCCGCGCCCTCGGCGTAAAAAAGGAAGAATCCCCCGCCGCCGGCGCCCATTATTTTTCCTCCGAGCGCTCCGCTGGATTTTGCCAAATCATATAAATTATCAAACCTGTCCGAACTCATTTTAGATGACATAGATCTTTTGACGTTCCAATGCTCGTCCATTAGTTTGCCAAACTCCGATAAATTGCCTTTCTCAAACGCCGAGAGAATTTTTTTGCCGATTTCTTTTATGCGATGCTTTTGCTCCACTAGCCTCTGATCGCCTGCAACGGTTTTTTTATGCTGTTCTGCCAGAATGTCCTGCGATTCCCGCCGCGTCCCGGTGTAAAAAAGCATGGAATTTTTCTCGAACTGGTTCACGGTTTCGGGCGCGAGTTCGGCTTGGCAAGCGTGAACTGTCCCGTCAGGATCTATCTCAAGCACAGAAAACCCGCCCAAGGCCGCCGCGTATGGGTCCTGCTTGCCATCGGGTAGCCGCAAGGTTTCCATAGTAATATAGCAAGCCTTGTCTGCTAATTCATGCGGCAAAATAGGTTCATTATTTAACGCGTGCAGGGCATGCAAAAGGCAGACCATGTAACTGCCGGAAGAACCGAGTCCCGTACCCTGCGGCACGTCGGCCACCGACGCCACCTCGATGCCTTTGGTTATGCCCATAGCGCGAAGCGCCTCGCGCCCCAACTGATGGCGCAATTCATCGAGACTCGCAACCTCTTCCGACTCGCTGTATTTAAACCGGATCAAGTCGTCAATCGGCGGGCGCGAGAGCGTAATATGCATATAAAGATTAATGGCGGCGGCAAAAATAAAACCCCCGTGCCGGGAATAGTAAGAAGGGAGATCGGTCGATCCCCCGCCAAGCGGTATGCGAAACGGAGTACGAACAACTATCATAGACAAATACAATCATTATTATGGCTATACCACTAGCGTATTTCTTCTATATCATTCTCCGCATACTTGGTAAACCCCGTTACCACGGCCTTCCGGCCGTGGCTTTTATCTACTCGCTTCGCGACTTGACGCCATTCATCCACGGGCTCCCCTGCCTGCCGGCAGGCAGGCGCCCGTGGCTTTCTGGTAACGGGGTAAACACCATAGCGCGGGTGACTCATCCCAATTAGGCTATAAAAATTGATTCAAAAGAGCAAATATTTTAGGGGTGTTCCAAACCTTGATAAACACGATCAAGCATACGCGTAACGCGAAGACCGTGTTCAATATCCGTTCGCGGCTTTTTATTTTCTCGGATGCACTCAATAAAGTGCGCGAGTTCGGCTTTTAATGGTTCTTCAGCGTGAATATCGGGAATCTTAATTTCTTCGTTTTTCGGATCAAAAAAGAATGACCCCTTATGCTGATCAACTGCGGGATATGGCTGAAGCTTAAATAAAAGCTTTTTTTCTCTACGATCATCAAAGAGAGCCATGCCTCCCGTCCCGGAAAATGTCATGCGTCGAATTTTTTCCGGCTGAAACCATGAGACAAAAATGGAGCCGGCAAGGCCGCTGGCAAATTTGACGCTTGCGGACGCGAAATCTTCTCTTGATTCAACACCGCTCGTTTGTCCAATAGAAGAGACAATTTCACCTGGATTAAAAAGATAGTCTAAAATTGCAAACTCATGAGTGGCAGTCTCCCAAAAACAGCCGATATCATTTCTTAAAATTCCGAAATACTGATGCTCGGCAAAAAAGTATTTCACCTGACCGATAGCGCCGCCGGCAAGTTCGGTTTTTAAATGATGAATATAGTCGTTATAAAGATACTGATGCCCAACCATAAACGTTGTGCCATTTCCTAAAACTGTCTTTTGAAGCTGTAGCGCTTCCTCCAGACTCAAGACCATCGGTTTTTCTGTTAAGACATGCTTGCCGGCGTGTAAAGCAGCTTGCGCCATTTCGTAATGGAGAGACGGCGGAGATGCAATAATCACAGCATCTATTTCTGGATCAGCAACTAAGTCAGAAAAACCATGGAACTGGCGGATGCCGTTAGCTAAAGGTACGGACGGCGTGGTCCGCGTTGCGACAGCTATCAGTTCTGCGCCCTCAATTCCTTCACTAAAAATTCGCACATAGTGCCGGCCAAAATACCCTATCCCGACAATGCCGAATCTTAATGGGGCCATATTGTCATTTCATTGACATTAATGCCTCCCGGGAGAATGCGCTCTCGAACCAGTCGAGGGTTCGCTTGAGACCTTTATGAATGCCCACCCGAGGTTCAAAATTGAGTTCGTAACGAATTTTTTCCAGATCCGGGCAGCGACGCTTTGGTTCATCGGCCGGATAGCTATCTGGATAATCAATCATTTGTACTTGGATGCCTCCGCCGAAGAGTTCGCTCACCATTTCGGCTAGGTTTTTTACGCTAAGTTCGTCCTGGTCATTGCCCACGTTATACACTTCGCCATTTTTGGGAGAAAGCAGAACTTTAAAAAATCCGGCGATGGCGTCGCTAATATAACAATAAGTACGCGTCTGCGTGCCGCGATCATGTACGGGGAGGGGCCTGCCCATGATGGCGCTGGAAAGAAATGCGGGGATCACGCGGCGGTCATTGGGCTTCATCAACGGCCCGTAAATATTAAATGGGCGCACAATTTTTACCGGGACGCCAAAAAATTCGTAATAAATCATGCTGATTGTCTCTGCGAGACGTTTTGATTCATCATAGCAGGCGCGCGGGCCAATGCTTGAAACGTTGCCGCGATACGTTTCGGGCGTTGGGATAAATTTAGGATCAGGATCGCCGTAAATTTCGCTCGAGCTAAAAAACAAAAAACTTTTCGTCTTGCATTTTTTTGCAAGTTCCAATAGGTTCTTGGTTCCGGTAACGGTAACCTCAACCGTCTCCAGGGGATATTTTCTATAGTAGACTGGCGAGGCGAGGCCGGCCGCATGCACAATATAATCAATTGTATCCGGAAGCCGCAAAGGTTTGGTAATATCTGCTTCAATCCGGACGATATCCGGGCTTGCTATCTCATCCAATAGGCCCACCCTGGCCCCTGTGATGAAATTGTCTACCGCAATGACCTTGCAGGGCAGAGATAAAACGTTTTGATTCAAATAGTCAACCACCGCAACAATGTATGAACCCAAAAAACCGGCAGCGCCGCTAATCAATAACGTTGAACCGGATAACTGTTTTGCTTCAGAAGCTACGCTATCAGCGATCTCGCGTATATCTTCCTCGATGATTGGATTCATAGAAGCTGGGTGCACGACAAAACATTAGCGAACTTTAAATTACGTCTTGAGGCGGCTCTCCGCGTACATGCGACGCCTTATTGTCACATGACCTCGCTGGGGGGTATGGGCAGTAAATATCGGAAGCCGCCGCGAGTTTTCCTCTTTATATCCTCCAAGTACTCATAAGCAAAAACAACCAGAATGTCGGGCCGATCTATCTCGAGATGGCCGCTGGCTACGATGGGTATATGCGTGCCGGGACTGAATCTATTCTGCTTTAAAGGGCTATCGTCCACAATGAACTTAATGTGCGATGCACCAATATTGCCATAGTTGCAGATCGTCGCCACTCGCGCCGGAGCTCCGTACCCGGCGACCTTCAAATCAGACTTTTTATACTCAAGAAGCTTGTCCCGCAAAGCTTCTACGTGAGTATCGACGCTATGTTTGAACTCCGCCAACCGACCGAGGCTTAGACTCTTTTCTTCGGCTTCAATAAAATTTCTCACGCGATCCGAAGGTTCTGGCCCATTCCCCTGCTTAAACGCTACAACTCTGATCGAACCCCCATGCGGTTCTATCTCCTCAACATCAGCAATATGCATGCCGTGCGCCTCAAATAAGTGCTTGAGGGATGTCAATGAGTAGTAAAAAATTCTGTCCAGATAAAATCTCTCAAACTGTACGTTCTTCAATATATTGCCGATGTACTCCACTTCAATGATAAATTGACCGCTATCGGCCATGAGCTCCTTCACGGCTTCAATAAATTTATGGGGGTTTTCAAGATGCGTGAATATGCTGCTTGCGACAACCACATCGGGCGTACCGTGTTTCTCTCTGACTTCGCGCGCGGTTTCTGTATCGAAGAAAGATACGATTGTGGTCAAGCCGGCATCATTGGCGATCTTCGAGACATTAATTGAAGGATCAACCCCAATGGCCTTGATTCCAAGTTCTTTCAGGGGTTTTAATAAAATTCCGTCATTCGAGCCGATATCCACGACAAACGCGGCCCGGGAAAGTTGTTTGGCAAGCGCTTCAAAGTGCCTAACAAGACCCGGATTGACTGACGACAAGTAGTAATAGTCCTCGAACATCCTCTCACGCGAGACAATGGTCCCGAGCTGGACATTTTTGCATCTGGGACAAAAAAATATCGCCAGCGGAAAAAAATCCTCTGCTTCAAATTCTTCTTTTGTTCTTGGATACTTATTTGCCAGGGGTTGCCGCCCCAGATTTAGAAACTCGACCGACTTGTCGTGATAACAGAGAGAACACGTCATGAGTCTTTTATATCGATATATGCAATAAAAATCGGATTGGGCGCGTCAATACTTGAGTTCGTGGCGGAAGAAACTTTCTTAAATATAAGATCATCAGCCGAGAAAAATAATTTCAATGCCTACCTCGCTTTGAAAGGCTTAAAACGCCACTTAAAAATTGCCCACAGAATTTTAAGGCCATCGCGCATACGGATTTTTTTGCCCTCTTCATAACTGCGCGGATAATAGCGAATGGGCACCTCTTTAATTCGATAGCCGAGGCGCAGAACCTTGACGACTAGCTCGTTATCGTATTCAAAGCCATTGGCCTCAATGGGTATGGACTGCACGAGCTTTCTATCAAACGCCTTATAGCAGCCCTCATAGT
>CAYRYI010000032.1:0-7529 GCA_964428455.1 uncultured Candidatus Saccharibacteria bacterium | reverse complement strand
AGCGCATCAGGGGGCTCTCCATGCTTTCCGGCGGAGAGCGGGCGCTGACGTCCATTGCTCTCTTATTCGCCATGGTTTCGGTGAATCCGCCGCCCTTTTTGGTGCTGGATGAAACAGATGCGGCGCTTGATGAAGCCAACTCAAAAAAATACGCCAATACGCTGGCGGATCTTGCCAAAGAAGCCCAGCTCATCATCATCACGCATAATCGCGAAACTATGCTTCGCGCCGGGATTCTTTACGGCGTTACCATGGGCGATGACGGCGTATCTAAACTGATTTCAATTAAATTTGAGGAGGGGGAGAGGTACGTGAGTTGGTAGCTTGACACGGTCGGTGTTTGGTGCTATTCTATATTAGAACTAGACTTTGGCCCATAGGCCAGATTGGAGGCTCATATATGAGCCAGCTTACGCTAGCCGAGGTGATGAGGGAGTTCATGGAGCTCCAGGTCGAGCAGAACGTGGTCACTCTCGAGGTCGCTCACAAGCGGCAGTTGCTCCAGAGCTGGAACGACAGCATGGAGCGCTCCCAGCACAACCGCGACGAGCACCGGCGTTACTGGGACTCGGACTTCTCGCTGCAGTGCCAGAAGAAGTACGAGAGCGAGAAGCGCGAGGCCGAGCAGCGGTTCGACGTCAACCAGAAGAAGCTCGCAGTGCTCATCGGCAAGTTGGACGCTCTAGGCGATCTAGAGCGAGCGGGAGTTTAGTTCGGCCGGGAGGGAAGTGAGGCTGCGGTGGGGGGTGTCCTCGCCGCAGCCGATTTTTTATCTTGGTAGTACATTACCCAATTTTTCTTGACTTCCCTACGTATTTCCGTTAGTCTCTTATAGTCAGTTTTTTTGTGATTCTTGCTTCTTAATCCTTAATCTTAGTCAAATGTTAGTTATCCGTTTTCAGCGCGTAGGCCGTACAAATGATCCCGCATTCCGCTTGGTTGTGACCGAGCGCCGTTCGAAGCCAAAATCGGGCAGCCTTGAAATTCTCGGTTCATATCACCCCAAAACTAAACACACCATTCTGAAATCCGAGCGCATTCAATATTGGATGTCTAAGGGGGCCAAACTTTCGGATACGGCGCATAACCTCCTTTTGAAGCATAGGGTTATAGAAGGAAGGACTCGATTGGTTGTTAAAGCAAGCATCGCTCAAAAAGACGCCGAAAAAGCTGAAAAAATTGAAGTGCCGATGGCGGCATAGTCCCCCATTGATTTTTGGCCAGTTTTTCTTATAGTGAAAATATTACCGTAGCTCTGACAGGTCGAAGCTACTGCCAATCCGTTATATCAGCATGGAATCAGATCAAGCATTTCTCGAGTACGTCGTGAAGGCCTTGGTTGACGATCCCTCGGCGGTAACAGTTGAACGGAAGGTTGACGAGATGGGAGTGCTTTTGACGCTCCACGTAGCGCAGCCGGACATGGGGAAACTCATTGGCCGGAGCGGCGCCACCGCTAAAGCCATCCGGACACTGCTTCGCGTCGTGGGGATCAAGAACAACGCCCGCGTCAATCTGAAGATTGCCGAGCCCGAGGGGTCAACCCATCCCGCCGCGATGCGCGAGCGAGGAGCCGAGGTGCGGAACGAAAAGAATCGCGATCTCGACGAACTCGTGGATGAACTAGGGAGCATTTAATCTAGCCAACGATCCGGAACCGCCCCTCTTGTTACGCTCGGGGCGGTTTTTGGTTCATAATGGATTACAGCCATGCGTTTCGATATCGTCACAATTTTTCCAGAGGCTTTTGAATCGTACTTAAATGTTTCGATTCTGAAGCGCGCGCGGGCGCGGAAGCTAATTGACGTTCATTTTCACAACCCGCGCGATTTTTCCAACGACAAGCATAAAAACGTTGATGACAAGCCCTACGGCGGCGGGGCGGGGATGGTAATGATGGCGGAGCCAATTCTCAAAGCCGTCTCGGCTTTGAGAAAATTCAAAATTAAAAAATCAAAATGCAAAATTATCGTACTATCTGCCAAAGGCAAGCAATTTAATCAGAAGCTTGCTTATGATTGGTCTAAAAAACATGATCAGCTGATCTTAATTTCCGGTCGATACGAAGGCATTGATGAGCGCGTGAAGTTGGCGCTGAAGGCCGAAGAAGTTTCTATCGGTCCGTACGTTTTAACTGATGGGGAAGTCGCTTCGATGGTCGTAATCTCCGCGGTTTCCCGCTTGATTCCCGGCGTGATTCGGCTCGAGTCGCTTGCCGAAGAATCCCACTGGAATTTGTTACTCAAAAAAGAAAAGGATGCGTCCAGGGGAACGGGGTTGGAATATCCTCATTACACTCGTCCGGAAATGCTTGTTTATAAAGGCAAGAAACTCCGCGTGCCCGGAGTTCTCATCTCCGGCGACCATAAGAAAATCTCTGCTTGGCGCCGCAGCCATCGAAAGTAACCTAAGGCACTTACTTCGATACCATAGATGCTGTAGTGCATCAAAAAATAACCCAATGTATTAATTTTGATACTACAGTGTATCGAAATAATGATAAAAATGATAAAATAGAGATATGCCACGACTTTCCCGCTACAAGCTTTCGTCCCAGCATATTGATGAACTCGGCGGTAGAATTGTTGACGCGGCTTTATTGGTGCGCGATCGCGAGGGGTTGACGCTGTTTTTCAATGACCTTCTTACTTTTACCGAAAAAGCCATGCTGGGGAAACGCATGCTGATCGCGCTATTTTTAGAAAACGGATACTCCTATGCCGAGATCAGCAAATGGCTAAAGGTGGGTTACACTACCATTAACTCCATCAGTGATCGCTTGCATAATGATGGAAGGGGATTTCGGCTGGTTATCAAGAAACTAGAGCGTGAGAAAAAGGTTAAAGAAATTATCAATAATATTCAGATGATTTTTAAGGACCGACCATCCCAGGTGGGCTCCGGCCGTTTGAAATTTTTGCGTATATGATTATGATTAGCCACTTAGATACACTGTAGTATCGAAGTAAGTATGAGATTTGAATTTCCTAAGAAATTTTTGTGGGGGGCGGCGACAAGCGCTCACCAAGTTGAAGGTGGAAATCACAATGATTGGACGGAGTGGGAAAAGTCGCCGAAGCGCATTGCTGATTTAAAAAGGCGCGGGCTTAATCCCGAAGAATATATTTCAGGCAAGGCCGCTGACCATTACCACCGCTTCCGCGAGGATTTCGATATCGCCCGGTCTCTAGGTCATAATGCCCATCGATTTTCCATCGAGTGGTCTCGGGTTGAGCCAGAAGAAGGAAAATTTAATGAGAAGGAGATCGAGCATTACCGTGAAGTCATAAAAGCATTACGCGAGCGGGGGATGGAACCATTCGTGACACTCTGGCACTGGACGTTGCCGATTTGGTTTGCCCAAAAAGGGGGATGGCTGCATAAAGATGCCGAAAAAGACTTTATCCGTTTTGTCTCTAAAGTAGTTTCCGAATTGAAGTTAGAGGTGCATTATTGGATTACCGGAAACGAATTGGAAACTTATGCGCGCCACGGTTATTTTCTAGGTGATCGCCCGCCAAACCGCAGGAATTTTATCTTTTCCTATTTAGTGCTAAGGAAATTACTGAAAGCGCACAAGGCGGCATATAAGGAAATTAAACGCATCGCGTCCGAAGCAGAGGTCGGGTTCACGGAAAGTGTTGTATATTTTGAACCGTTTAATCAGTGGCCGCATAATCTTTTACTGCTTCGTTTGGTGAAGTGGTGGCGCAATAATCTGTTTTTTGAAGAGTTCGCCGCATCTTCTGATTTTATCGGCTTGCAGCATTATTTCCATTCGCGGATTCGTTTGAGCCCGAAATCAAACTGGTGGATTCAGTTTAACGAAAACAAAAAGGTGAGCGATTTCGGCTGGGAAATTTATCCCGAGGGCATTTATCGCGTCTTGAAAGAACTTGGGCGATATAATAAACCGATTTATATTACGGAAAATGGCCTAGCTGACGCCAAGGATCGCTATCGAGCGGACTATATCCGGGACCACATTGCTTGTATGGGAAGGGCGCTCGATGAGGGCGTGGACGTGCGCGGGTATTTTTATTGGTCTCTTTTGGATAATTTTGAATGGCAGGAGGGTTATTGGCCGCGATTTGGTTTAGTTGAAGTTAATTACAAAACGCTGGAGCGTAAAATCAGGCCATCGGCGCTTGAGTATAAAAAAATTATTGCTATGAATTCCATCGAACTATGATTTCGTGGCTGCCGATTGCTATTGCGGCGCAGATTATTCTCGGCAGCGCGGCAGTATTCGATAAGCTGCTTTTAAAAAAGCGCTCGATCGACGCTTGGTCTTACACTTTTTGGTTTGGGATCTTGGGCGTATTTGCCGTGTTTTTGGTGCCACTTGGCTCAGTAGCTGTGCCTTTATGGGCGGTTGCCGTCGCGATTATTTCCGGAGCGTCGTTCATAGTTTACGCATTTTTTCTGTTTGCGGTGCTGGAAAAGATTGAGGCCTCGGAAACCCTGCCGCTTATTGGTTCTCTCTCGCCAGTATTTACCCTCCTTTTCAGCTGGATTTTCTTAAGCACGCGGCTGGTGGCATTTGATTTTCTGGGATTTATTTTTTTGATCGCTACCGGTTTTTTGCTGTTTTTGATTGAGAAGAAAGATTTCAACGCCCGGGTGCTTATTTATATTCTTCTAAGCAGTATCTTTCTGGCAATATCGCATGTTACTTCAAAAATTGTATTCAACGAAACTACGTTTATCGCGGGATTTTTCTGGGTCAAGATCGGTGGGGTAATTTTTGCGCTGGCACTGCTTCTTTTCGGGCGCATCCGTAGAGACATTTTTGAAAAATCCGAGCATACGGCGGCTCGCAGTCGCTGGCTTTATTTCGCAAACCGCGGCTATGCCTCGTTAGGGTCATTATTTATTTCCGGCGCCATATTTCTTTCGGAGCCGGCGCTGGTTGACGCGACGCAGAATCTAAGATACATCATTATATTTTTGCTGGCTTGGTTTTTGCTTCGTGAGCGGTTCGACGGGAAGATTCTTTTGGGGAAATTGGCGGCTGCGGTGCTTATAACAATCGGGCTCGGGTGGCTGGCGCTCGGCGAATATGCCCGCAATTTGCCGCCGATAAACGTTAGCCGGCCGATTAGTTGGGGTGTAACCTTCTCCAAAATTTTCAGCGAGCAGCTTGGCTTGGATTGGCGGGAGAACTTTGATGCGATTTTAACGGAGCTGCAGCCGAAAAAGATTCGCCTGATCGCGTATTGGAATGAGATTGAACGCGCACGGGAGAATTACGATTTTAGCGAATTAGATTGGCAGTTTGAGCGGGTTCGGCGGTTGTTAATAAAGCCCGATGTCATATTGGTCATGGGAATGAAAACGCCGCGCTGGCCAGAGTGTCATGTGCCCGAATGGGCTTTAGGTCTTTCAACTGAAGAGCGGGAATCAGCATTGCGGAAATATCTGCAAGTTGTAGTCGAGCATTACAAGAATGACTCTTCGATTACAATGTGGCAGGTTGAAAACGAGCCGTTTCTGATGTTCGGCGAGTGCCGTAGCCGCGGCAAGGATTTTCTTAAAAAAGAAATTGCGCTGGTGCGTTCATTGGATAGTTCACGCCCGATTTTGGTCACCGATGGAGGCGAGTTCGGATTATGGGCGGTTGTGGCCAAGTATGGCGATATTTTCGGAACAACCATGTATCGCAAGGCGTACCCGCGGCTGATCGGCCCGATATTCGGCGTAGTGGAATACCCAATTGCGCCTAACTATTTCCGGCTGAAAGAAGAGGTCACGCGCTCGATTATCCCCAACCCCAGCCAGCCGTTTCTGGTGATCGAGCTGCAGGGCGAGCCGTGGTCGCCGAAACATTTGAATGAGACGCCCGTAGAGTGGCAGCTTGAAATATTCAGTCCGAAGTATTTTCGCGAGACGATTGATTACGCCAAAGCCACGGGATTTGAAACGTATTACCTTTGGGGCGCAGAATGGTGGTATTGGATGAAAGTCAAGAATGGGCATCCCGAGTATTGGGATGTTGCAGAATCGGTTCTTAATGCACATCAATGATAAAACATTATATTGGTATTGATATAGGAGGGACTTATACGAGAGCTGTTTTGATTCATGGGCTCAAGCCACATAAAGTTCGTTATCTAAAAAGAGAGACCGGGATAACCGCAAGGCATGGAGAAGCTGTCATTATAGAACTTATAGAGGAACTTTTAAAAGAGTCAAAAGAGAAACTGCTTGGGATTGGTGTTGGTATTGCGGGGAGTGTCGATCGAAAACGAGGTATTTTTTTACGAGGAGAAAATTTGCCATTCAAAGGGCCTTGGGATATCCGAAAGTTTTTGAGGCATTTTAACGCACCCGTAAAGGTTGATAACGACGCTCACTGTTTTCTGCGCGCGGAGAAAGAGTGGGGGGCTGTCCGCGGGTATAAGAATATTTTCGGACTTGTGATTGGGACAGGAATCGGCGGCTCGATCATTATTGACGGAAAAATGGTGTACGGAGCACATGATGGGGCTGGGGAGGCGGGTTTTATCGTCATGGACGAAAAACGAGAACGTATTTTTGATGAATTAGGAGCTAAGAAAGCATTCCGTCAATATGGCGACCGCAGTCGAGTAATCGGAATGGGGATCGCGAGCATTATTAATTTGGTAGATCCAGAAATTCTCGTACTCGGCGGGGGCGGCGTTTTTTCTCCATCATTTCATTTTAAAAATGTAAAGAAAGTTACCAGGCGTTTCGTTGTCATCCCCGGCGCAAAAAAGACACCCATTGTAAAAGGTAAGCTGGGCGATGCGGCGCAAGCGATTGGCGCGGCATTGCTTTTTGCTGACTAAGCTCTTTTCAGTTCAGTTCCAGGCGGCCACACGCGCCGATAGCATCCACTACCATACTACAGTGTATGGTAGTGGTGGGGGTTTCTATCCATCATCCTATCATCAAGAACCAGATGGCTGGTTTAAGGGAGGTGATCTCGCGTGCTCTTTTTAAGGATTGTCCCGGGTGTAAGTTTCTTGCTTGCAGTATATCTCGTGTGCCTAACCGTCTTTCAATCGAGACTTATCGCGGCGCTCGGGGTTTTCACGGGATGTGTCATATGGGCATTCGTTGATTGGCGCCTGACAGAGGACGAGCCGCGAGATCCGCCGTTCGGCGGCAACTCCATCTAGGCCCGTCGCAGAAGGGAGCGCGGGCCTCGTTTTTTTTGCTGATTTTCTAGCCGCCGGTCATCGTTTGGAGAGTCGGTTTTAGGGTGCTTGACATGCCAAGCCGGCCGAATATAATAGAAAGCGTCTCGAATACTTGTACTTGTTTATTAGATTATTAAAGGATTAGGGGCTACTCGGTCTATTGGAATGTTGGGATCGAGAAAAACTTAACAAGTGAGTCGTGGAATACATCCACCATTGGTTCTTAAAAGGAGCTAGTGGTGGGTGTGTTGTTTCTAGTCCAATGGGTTAACTTGGGGATTAGAAGACATGGATGGACAGACGGTAATTTAAAAAGTGAATAGACACCCGACTAAGAAAGAATTTTTAGTCGGGGTGTAGCAA
>CAYRYI010000031.1:0-7778 GCA_964428455.1 uncultured Candidatus Saccharibacteria bacterium | reverse complement strand
GAAGCCGTCGAACTTTTCGGCGCGACCCGCGATGCCGCCAAAACTGCGCCGTCCGTTACGGTAGTGGTCGCGCCGCCATTTACCTTTCTTTCTCCGATTGAGCATCGTTACGGACTGGCTAATGCCGAAACGCGCCGCGAGGCCAAGATTCATCTCGCCGCCCAGGATCTTTTTTGGGAACGCGACGGCGCTTACACCGGCGAGGTTTCGGGCGCGATGGAGAAAAACATCGGGGCGACGCACGTTATCGTGGGGCATTCCGAAAGGCGGCGGGTGCTCGCCGAAACCGATGAGATGGTCGCCAAAAAATTAAAAAAAGCGCTGGAGTTCGGATTGGTTCCGATTCTTTGTATCGGTGAGAATGAGCGGCTGGGCGGGGAGATTCCGGAGCGTGTCGGCGATGAGTTAAAAAGCGCGATGGCGGGGCTCGAGCCGAGCGAGCTTCGGCGCATCATCATCGCTTATGAGCCGGTGTGGGCGATTGGCTCGGGCAAGCCGGACACGCCGGAAGGGATGCTTTCGGCCGCGATTTACATTCGCAAAATTTTAACGGAAATATTCAGCCAAGATATTGCAACCCAAGCCCCGATCCTTTATGGCGGCTCCGTTAATTCCGCCAATGTCTCAAGTTTTTTCACCGAAACTTCTGGTCAAGTCTCGGGGGTTCTCGTCGGCGGAGCAAGTCTTGACTCTCACGAGATCGCGGCGATTATTACCGTTGTTGGGCGTCTTTCGATTATCTCAATCGTTTGAGCGCGCCACGGATATGTATTTCCACCATATCGAGAGCGCCGCGAAAAACGGGAGAATAAATAAGAGATATTTTAATTCAACAAGCAACTTCAAAATCCAAGCCGTGAATCCCGCTTCGTGGATGAAAACCAGATCCGCGATGGCGTACTTTCTGCCCGCCGCCAAGATAAAGGGATACTTTTTTAACGGATAAAACAGCCGCTTGGTTTTGCCTTTTATATCCGCCAATATGTTCGAAGCCGCTATTTTAGCTTGGGATTCGGCAACCAAAGCGTTCCACGGCAGCGGGCGGCTTGTACTCGGATTAATGAAAGCGGCGTTATCTCCAATGGCGAAAAGTTTTGGTTCTACCTCAAGGTATGAATTCACCGGGACGGATTGTTTTGGTGTAAGTTCCATCCCCAATGTTTTCAAAACGCTGGCTGCTTGCACCCCGCCTGCCCAAACAAGCACTGTATATGGCAGGTACGCGCTGCCTTTTAACATAACTTGATCTTTCTCGACGGCGGTGATAGCGGTGTTGGTTTTGATCGCGACGTTAAGACATCCCAGGCGCTGGCGGGCGCAATCTATCACCCATTTGTCAAATCCCGCCAGAATTTCCGGCCCGGCTTCTGCCAGTGTCACTTCAATCTTGCATGCGCTCGGGGCATGATCTTTTTTGTGCAGTACACGGATAAAATTTTCAAACTCTGCCGCGACCTCGACTCCCGAAGCCCCCCCGCCAACGACTACAATCCGCGCCACCGCCTCGTTGGCCTCAATTACATCTTGTATCCGGTCGCGCAGCTTTACCGCATCGGCAAACGTTTTTAGGGGATAACTGTGCTCTTTGGCGCCGGGGATGTTGAAATAGCTGGTTTCCGCGCCGAGCGCCAGCACCAGGTACTCGTATCCTAGCGTCTCGTCGTTATCAAAACGCAGCTCTTTTTTAATTCGGTCAATCGCGACGATTTGGCGCTCGCGCCACTCGACTAGCGTCCTGTGAAAAATATCAGCGAGCGGGATGGTGATGGACGACTTTACATAATCCAGCGCGTGGCGTCCCTGGGGGATGGCGGCGATTTCGTAGATCGCCGGCGTATAAAGATGCGAGTGATGGTTATTGACTATGATAATCTGGTATTCTCGGCGCAGTTTGGGGTTTCGCGAAAAAGCCTTATTTAAAAAGAGCGCAGCCGTGATGCCGCCGAATCCCGCGCCCGCGATAACGATTTTCTTTTTTGTGGTTTCCATTTATATTTCTATGGTCATTATACCAGCATTCGGTTACAATAGAGAATAGTTATGCCGATACGAAGCGTTAAGTCCGCGAATCTGCGAGGTAAGAGGGTTATCATCCGCGTTGATATGAACGTGCCCTTCGACCATCACGGGCGCATCCGTGATGATTTTCGCATCCGTGAGTCTCTGGCGACGATTCGCTTAGTGCTTCGGCGCGGCGGCTCGGTTTTGGTCTTGCTCCATCGGGGGCGGCCCGCGGGGCGCGACAAGAATTTATCTGTCGTTCCCATTGCCAGGCGCGCAGCCAAGATTCTGGGCATGGACGTGCGAATTGTTTCCGATCCGATTCGCGAACGGCCAGACAAATATAAAAATGCACGGGTGCTTTTTTCCGAAAACATCCGTTTTTTTGATGGCGAGCAAAAAAATTCCAAGGAATTCGCCAAGAGACTGGCCGATTGGGGAGATCTTTATGTGAACGACGCATTCGCGGTTTCGCACCGGAGAGCCGCTTCGGTGGTGGGAATTCCGCGCTATCTTCCGGCCTATGCCGGGCTGCTGGTGGAAAAGGAATTACGCGGGTTGGCTCCCTTAAAGCATCATCCACGCCGTCCTTTCGTTGTCATTCTCGGAGGCGCCAAGGCCGAGACCAAGATCCCCTACATAGCACCCCTGCTTAAAAAAGCCGATAAGCTTATCGCAGGAGGGGTGATCTTGAACACGCTTTTGGCTGGCTGGGGGCATGAAACGGGAAAGTCCGTGGTGGAAAAATCGCAACTCTCCAATGCCAAAAAACTTAGCCGCGCGCGCCGATTATTAATCGCCGATGATGTTTGCGTATTGGGCGGCGATATGGCGAAGGGTTCCATGTGCACTATCCCGCTGGCATCGGTTGGGGCGAGTGATTACATTCTTGATGTGGGCCCCATGTCTGTCATGAGATTTGCGCCGATATTGGAAAGAGCGCGGACGATTTTATGGAACGGGCCTCTGGGAAATACGGATCGGGCTTTGGGCGATCGGGCCACGCGGGCATTTGCCAAAATTCTCAAAAAATCCCGTGCGCGGATTGTAGTCGGCGGCGGGGACTTAGAGGCGGCCCTCAAGAAAGAAAAAGTCAAAGGACGGAATTTTTTTGTCTCTACCGGCGGCGGCGCGATGCTTGAGTACGTCGCTTATGGGACGCTCCCCGGGATAAAGGCCCTCGAAAGAAAATAAAGAGTATGTGGTATGAAGACGCGAAGGCGTTTAAAGAATCGGCCGGCCATGAGGTTGACGGCGTGTGGTATCCGCGGGTGACCAAGATTTTGGAAATTAAATCGAAGCCGGCGCTGGATAAATTTTTTGCCGAGATGGAATCATATGAAGCGGCAGAGGAGGTAAAAAATAAATCTGCAGAGGAGGGTTCGCGAGTGCATGAGGTCGCGCAAAAGTTATTAACGGGACAAACCGTTTCTGTGCCGAATGATCTGGCGCCGGCTATGGAAGAGCTCGCGACATTTCAGCATGAGCGCTCGATGCAGTTTTATCCCGAGTTTATTGAGCGCCAAATCTGGTCGCGGGCACACCGCTATGCCGGGACGATTGATGCGCTTGCGACAATCGACGGCAAGTTCGGCGTTTTGGATATCAAAACCTCGCCCGGTTTTTATCCCGAATATAATTTGCAGACTGCAGCTTACGTGACGGCGTTGAAGGAATTTCATATTAAGCAGGCTTTGGGGTTGACGCGCGAGATCGAGACGCGCTGGATCCTTCGCATCAACCAGCATCGCCGCTGCCAACAGTGCACCGCTACGCTTCGCGAAAAAGGCGGGCGGTCTAAAGTGCGCAACGGAAAATTACAAAGAAAATCGTCCTGCGAGGATAATGAGCATGATTGGGGTCCAGCCGAGGGGGATATAGAGTTGCGCGAATTTCCGTATTATTACCGCGATGCCAAAGCCTTTCTTGCCGCAAAGACTCTCTGGGAATGGGAAAATAATTATTGGCTCCGCCAGATCGGATACACTACCTAAACAAAGATCCTTTATGTTGTATGAGTAGAGTCCGCAGTCGTTAATATCATTCCAATATTCTGCAGAATATTGGAATGATAAGGGTAGTGTATTAGTATGATATGAGGAATATGAAAACTGCAAAACAATTAGAAAGGCATTTTAAAGGTATGGCCAACCATCGGCGCATTGAGATTCTGCGATTGATTGCTCGGGAGAAAGGCATCAGCTTGGAGGGAATTGCGGGAAGTCTGCAATGTAATATTAAAACAATTTCGGAGCATACTAAAAAAATGGTGCAGGCTGGCCTAGTGAATAAGACATACCGTGGTCAGAAGGTGATGCATTTTCTCTCACCCTATGGAGTGATTTTTAATAAATTCACTAAAACATTCTGATATTCTGCAGAATATTGGAATAACGTGTTGAATATAAAAATACATATATGTCAAAGAATGTTAAGATTGTTTTTCCCGAGAAGCTGGTTGTTTATACAGATGGCGGGTCGCGGGGAAATCCTGGACCGGCGGCGCTTGGCGTGGCGATTGCGGATGCTAAAGGGAAGATCCTAAAAACCTACAGCGAGACACTTGGCGTTAAAACGAATAATGAGGCCGAGTACGCGGCAGTGGTTTTTGCTCTCAAGAAAATTAAGTCTTTGGGCGGCGGCGAGAGAGCAAAAATGACAGAGATAGAAATTCGCGCAGATTCGGAGCTCTTAGTGAGGCAACTTAACCACAAATACAAAATTGAATCGGAGACGGTTATTCCCTTGTTCATAAAAATCTGGAACGCGATCATGGATTTTAAAAGCGTGCGCTTCGTTCATATACCGCGCGAGAAGAACCGCGAGGCCGACCATATGGTTAATCGGGCGCTTGATCAGGAGGGAGCAAAATTATTTTGAGATTGAAGCCCATGAGAAATTTTCTGATTTTTGGGGACAGCATCACCTACGGGCATGGAGACTCGAAGGGAGGATGGGTTGCTCGTTTTAAGGAGGAAGCTTGGGATAAAACTTTCGTCTATAATCTTGGTATATCGGGGGACACAACGGCCGAGGTTTTGAGCCGGCTCGAGTTTGAGGCGCGCCAAAGAGTTGATCCTGGAGAGGAGGCCATACTGGTTTTCGCTGTCGGTCTCAACGACTCAATTTTCTTGAATGATCGGGGGATTTCCCAAACTTCAATCGACCAATTTATAAAAAATCTTCACGAGATTTATGCTCGCGCAAAAAATATTTCCCCGCACATATTGTTTGTCGGCTTGACGCCGGTTGATGACACAAAAACTAATCCTGTGCCCTGGGCGCCAAATAAGGTTTATAAAAATGAATATATTGCTAAGTATGATCAAGCGTTAAAGTCTTTTTGTCGGGAGTTCAGTATTCCTTTTGTCGACGTCTTTAGTGTATGGCGGGAAGAGAATTATGTCGGTTGGCTGTATGACGGTGTCCACCCAAACAAGGAAGGCTACGATAAACTGCTCCAGCTAATCTCACCCCGTCTGGAGAGCACGGTGTAATTTCTTTTTTGACGCGGAGATTATTTTGCTGTATTATGTAAAATCTCGTGCCCTGGCACGGGATTTATCGCTTTATGCGCCGTCTCACCAAAGAAACATATAAGATTTATTGGGATCATGTCCGACCCTATCAGTGGCTCGCGGTTTTGATGCTGGCGAGTTTAGTGGTGGGGACGGTGGTGGACGTGATAGTCCCGATTTTTTACAAGCGTTTTTTTGACGTGCTGGCCGCCGGCATAACCTCGCCTGCCGCAAAGCCGGCGCTCTTTAACATAATCTTCATTATTTTGGGGATGCATGCGCTTGGATGGGTGGTTTGGCGCGTCTCGATTTTCGCCAATAACTATCTCCAGCCGCGCGTCATGACGGATCTGGCGAACTCTTCTTTTGAGTACCTGCATCAGCACTCCTACGGGTTTTTCGTCAATCGCTTCGCTGGAGCCCTGGTACGCAAGGTCAATCGTTTTTCCGGCGCCTTTGAAGGCGTGGCAGACAAGCTTTATTGGGATTTATTGCCGCTGGCCTTAAAGACCATCGGAATTTTGGGCGTGCTTTTCTATAAGAATGTTCTTTTGGGCGCGGCCATGCTTGGCTGGTCGGTAATCTTCATGGCCGTCAATTACGCCCTGACTATGTATAAGCTGAAATACGATGTCGAGGCGGCGGAACTCAACACTAAGGTAACAGCCCGGCTCGCGGATACGATTACTAACCAAGTGAATATCAAAATCTTCGCCAGATTCCGCGATGAACTGTCCGCTTTCCGCCGGCTGACCAATGAGGAGTTCCGCATCAATTATTTTACCTGGAATCTGGGAGGCTATATTGAATCTTTGCAGGCGGCCTTAACAATTGCACTTGAATTCGGAATTTTTTATCTGGCAATCGGGCTTTGGTCGCAGGGGGTTTTAACCGTCGGCGATTTCGTCCTTCTGCAAGCCTACGTTTTGCAGATGGTCTGGCGGTTGTGGGATTTCGGCCGCATCTTCCGGCAGTTATACCGCAATTTGGCGGATGCCGAAGAGATGACGGAAATCCTTATGACCCCGCATGAGATTAAGGATCTGCCCAACGCTAAAACGCTAATGGTCCTTAAAGGCGCGGTAGAGTTTGATCAGGTTCGCTTCGGCTACCAAGACGGGCAGGAGGTGGTGAATGTTTCTCTGGCCATCGCGCCCGGCGAGAAGGTTGGATTTGTCGGGCCGTCGGGCGCGGGGAAGACCACGCTTTCAGCCCTGCTTTTGCGTTTCTACGATATAGATAGCGGCGCGATTCGCATTGACGGCGAGAATATCGGAGAGGTCACGCAGGAGTCACTGCGCAAAAACATCGCGCTTGTCCCGCAGGAGCCAATTCTTTTTCATCGGACGCTCGCGGAAAACATCCGGTATGGCAAACCCGAGGCGAGCGATGAGGAGGTAATTCGAGCGGCGCACCTGGCGCATTGTGATGAGTTTATCGAGCGCTTGCCGGATCGGTATGAGACCTATGTCGGAGAGCGGGGGATTAAACTTTCCGGCGGGGAGCGCCAAAGGATAGCGATTGCGCGGGCGATTCTAAAGAGCGCGCCGATTTTGGTTTTGGATGAGGCGACCTCAAGCCTCGACTCGCACTCGGAACTTTTGATTCAGGATGCTTTGGGCAAACTAATGGAAGGAAAGACCACTCTTGTTATCGCACACCGCCTGTCCACCATAATGAGAATGGACAGGATCATTGTGCTTAAGGGCGGAGGCGTTCAAGAGACCGGGACGCATCAGTCGCTTCTTGCCAATCCCGCAAGTCTGTATAAAAAGCTATGGGATCTCCAGGCCGGGGGGTTCATCGCTTAGCTTGGAAAGGGAATCAAAATCCCCGCCTAGTCGGCGGGGATTTTGATAATTTTGCAGCACATCCGTAAGCCGAATTCTGTTTCACCGCGCCCAGCGCGGAAGCACCAAATCCCCCGCCTGCACCGAGGTTTCGGCGGGCAGGTAAGCACCAAATCACAAACAATATCGAATGACCAAAATCATAAATTCAAAACGTTTTGAATTTTGAAATTTAGAATCTGGGATTTGCTTGGAATTTGGCTTTTGTAATTTGGAATTTCCGTGCCGGGCACGGCGATATGGCCATCTATCTTGACGCGCGATTGCTCGCGCGCTCTTCCTTGATTCCGCCCGGAACAAGTTCCGTTTGGAAGTTTCGGAAAGCGAGCTACGTTCCTCTCATTGTTTATGACAATGAGGTTTGCTCTTGCACCAGATAGGGTTTTCCGCCCGGCACCGTTGCCAATGC
>CAYRYI010000030.1:3231-7787 GCA_964428455.1 uncultured Candidatus Saccharibacteria bacterium | reverse complement strand
GTACTTCGGATTTAGAATTTCACGTAATCGAATATGCCACCCCGCGCGCTGGTGCTGCGCCCGACCGGCTCTTGGTTCCAAGACCCCAAACCAAAAGACTTTCTTTATATATCGGATTCGAGCATCCGACAATCCATCGCCTCGGGGGACAACTTTGGCCGGCAACGAAAAGAAAAATTAAAGAATCCGCCGAGGCCTTCGCTAGAGAACTTCTTGAAATTTACGCCAAGCGCGAGGGCCGAGAACGTCCGCCAATGCTGGGAGATCCTGTTATGGAATATATGTTTGCCGACGCTTTTGCCTTTATCGAAACTCCCGCTCAAACCCAAGCCATCGAAGAAATCTCAAAAGACCTCGAAAAACCGACGCCGATGGACAGGGTGTTAGCAGGTGACGTAGGGTTCGGCAAAACTGAGATTGCCATGCGTGCCGCCTGGCGCGCTGTTTTGTCGGGTAAGCAAGTTGCAATGCTTGCACCAACCACGATTCTTGTCGAACAGCACCGCCAAACATTTGCCGAACGCTTTAAAAATTTCCCCATAAGAATCTCCTCGCTCTCGCGGCTCACGCCGCCGGGCGACGAAAGACAAACGCGAAAAGATCTGGCCGACGGGGAAATTGACATCATTATCGGCACGCACCGCCTGCTTTCCAAAGACATCAAAATCCCGAAACTCGGGCTTTTGATTATTGATGAGGAGCAGAGATTCGGCGTGCGGCACAAGGAGCATTTCAAAAAACTTAGAAGCGAGCTTGATATTCTTTCGTTATCGGCCACACCGATCCCCCGCACCCTATCGTTCACGATGGCGAAGCTCCGGGGAATTTCGCAAGTCAATGACCCGCCGCCGGAGCGCATCGCGATAAAAAACTTCATCTTGCCTTATAGCGACGAGATTTCTGCCAGCGCCATTCGCGCGGAACTTAAGCGCGGCGGACAGGCGTATGTTTTGCATAACCGCGTAGAAACTATTTCCGAGGCGGCGCGAAAGCTCCAAGAACTGATTCCTGAAGCGAAAATCGGAATAATCCATGGCCGGATGGATGAAAAAACGCTTTTGCGAGAGCTCACGCGCTTTCGCGAAGAAGCCACCAATGTGCTGGTTGCAACCACCATCATCGAAAACGGCATCGACTTGGCGAATGTAAACACTCTCATTGTTGAGAACGCGACGAGACTGGGCCTCTCCCAGGCCTATCAAATTCGCGGAAGGATTGGCCGGGGCGAGCGACAGGCCTTCGCCTACTTTTTATATCCGGCAAAGCACCTAACCGATCTTGCGCGCGAGCGGTTGGAAACGCTTGAGGCCTTTGAAGCGCTCGGGTCTGGGTACGAGATAGCTCTACGCGATTTAGAGATGAGGGGCGCCGGATCAATCCTGGGGCGCGACCAATCCGGCGCGGTACAAAAAGGCGGACTCAATTTATATTGCCAGCTCCTTTCGGACGCATTGGAAACTTTACGCGCCGCTTAACTTAAATTTTTATACTAAACGGTCTTATTCTCATGTTCTTAAGAACATGAGAATAAGGGCGCGTTCCCTCAGCGCTCCGCGGCTACAATCTGCTCCAGTATGCCGCTTTGTGCGTGATTGTCTGCAAGGAAGGAATACACATATTACACACTATCCCTCGGTTTCGGCTCGGAACAAGTGATGAATCCTGTGAGGCGGGGAAGCAACCCGGCCATGGAGTTGTATATACTTGTGGTGAGCTCGTCGAACCATAGTGTGTAATATGTGTATTCTGGTTCTCCGACAAAAATCAATCAAAGCATTGACGAGATAAGCGGGATAAGATAGGAATACGGCAACGATTTAGGCGGGTCTTCGACAACTTCATAGAAAGGAGTAACTGCCATGCAGTCCAAAGACCGGCTGATTGTCGCACTCGACGTACCGAACCTCGAAAAGGCCAAGTCGCTAGTTGACCAACTCGCCCCGCATGTCGGCATCTTCAAGATCGGCAGCGAGCTCTACACCGCCGAGGGGCCCGCCGCAATTCAGGAAGTCCAGGAAAGAGGCGGCAAGGTTTTCCTCGATCTCAAGTTCCTCGACATCCCGAATACCGTCGAGGGAGCCGCGCGATCCGCCGCGATGCACGGAGTCCGCATGTTTAACGTCCACGCCAGCGGCGGACTGCTTATGCTTGAGAAAGCGCGGGCAGGCAGGGACGCGGGAGTAAACGAGGCAAGATTGGATTTCGTGCCCCGCATTCTGGCTGTTACGGTTCTCACAAGCTTGGCCAAGGCAGATCTTGATCGCGAAGGCAACATGGTGCCGATTCGCCGGCTCGTGCTTCAGCGCGCCATCCTTGCGCGCGAGGCGAAGCTTGACGGCGTTATCGCCTCGCCTCTCGAGGTCGCCGAGGTGCGCGACCATCTGGGACCATTTTTCCTCATCGTGACGCCCGGCGTGCGATTCCCCGATTCTGACAGCCATGATCAGGTGCGCATCGCAACGCCCTACGCCGCCATCAAGTCGGGAGCGGACTTCATCGTGATGGGGCGCCCCATCACGGCAGCGGCAAGCCCGGTTGAGGCCGCCAAGCGCGCCGTTCGCGAAATCGAGCGCGGCCTCGCGGCCAGCGAAAGGAGCTAACGATGCCGACCGTCATTCACGGACCGCTATCTGATGATGATGCGCTAGCGCTCTACAAAGAGTGCGATGCCGTCTGGTTCTTCGACTACCGGAGAGGCGTTCCCGGCGCGCCGCACGCGGTGCTG
This sequence comes from uncultured Candidatus Saccharibacteria bacterium, assembly GCA_964428455.1. Classification (GTDB taxonomy): domain Bacteria; phylum Patescibacteriota; class Minisyncoccia; order Sungbacterales; family JACQCQ01; genus JACOZA01. Next base: position 5,062 of record CAYRYI010000030.1, on the reverse strand, counting down.
ACGAGCGGTCTCCACTCCGACGGCTATGTGGACTCACAGAAGGTTTACTCGAAAACCTGGATCTCCAGGATCCTGATCGCTGAACTTGTACGCCGTCTTTACCGCCGGAATTCGCTGCTCGAGCACGTGGACATGGTCGTGAGCTCCTCGGACAGCGCCATCCACTTCGGCTACGAACTGGCACGCCAGTTGGGTACCGAAGCTCGGTTCGTCGTGAAGAACACGGCCTTCGAGACCGACAGGACGGCCCCGCGCTTCATCTGCAAGTTCCAAATCCCCGAGGGCTGTAATGTCCTGCGGGCCGAGGAGTTGATCACAACCTTCGAGACAACGGGAGCCGTGCGTACGGCGGTAGAGCTCGCAAACCCCCACGGCCGCATTCGCTGGAACCCCGATGTCGCCTGCGGGGTCCTGCGGCCCGATAGCGACCGAGCGACGATGGCCTTCGGCGACATCATCTGTTTAGCGGAGAAAATCGTGAAAAGCTGGAGGCCTGAAGATTGCCCACTTTGCGCGGGGGGCTCACCGGCCGTGAAGCCCAAGTCCCACTGGGCGGAGCTCACAGGCAAGCAGTAGCGGCGAGAAGCGCTCGCAATCCTTAAGAATCATCGACCTCGTCGGGCCAATGTGCCAGGCGGGGTCGCTTTTTTAACATTTTAAGTTCCCAGCAAGAAAATTTAATCTTAACAAAACACTCACGATCGTATTGATTTTGTTAAGATTGAAAAGCGGACCAATTTCTCGCTTTCGGCGTTTGCGGCGTACGCCGTCGAATACCCAAGAACGCCGCGGAATGGTGTAGAGTAGATTGCATGAACGCCGAATTAAAATACCTACACGCCTTGCATCTTGCGCTGGGGAGCGAGCCGCAGATTTTTCTAAAGACGCTGGAGAAATTCCCCGATGCGGCATCGGCCTGGCAGACGCATGGAAAACATGAGATCAACCCTGACAGTGAGATGGAAAAGCTGGCTAGCGCGGGCATCTTGGCGATTGATAAATCAAGCCCGGAATATCCGGCGCTTCTTAAAGAAATCCACGATGCTCCGGCGATACTTTATATAAAAGGCAAACTGCCGTGGGGCAACGATGAGCGCGATTGGACAATCGGGATTGTGGGAACACGAAAACCAACCGAGTACGGGAAACAAATTGCGCGCCAGTTTGGGGAAGAGTTGGCATCCGGCGGCGCGGTCGTTGTTTCTGGATGCGCTGTCGGGATTGACCGCGAAGCGCATGTGGGAGCCCTTCGGGGACATGGCAAAACAGTTGCCGTCATCGGATCAGGGCTGGACCGCGAGTCTTTCTTCCCGCAAGCCAACTGGGCCATAGCCGAAACTATCGCCAAAGAGGGCGGCGCTGTAATCTCCGAGTATCCGCCCGGAACTCCCGCCCTCCCCCATCACTTCCCCGAACGGAACCGCATAATAGCGGGGCTGTCGCAGGGCGTAATCGTAGTCGAGGCCCAAGAGAAAAGCGGCGCCCTGATTACGGCGCGGCTAGCGCTTGGGGAAAACCGCGATGTCTTTGCCGTACCTGGACCCATAACCTCGCTTACCTCGCGCGGCCCCAATATTCTGCTGAAGGAGGGCGCGACCCCCGCGCTTTCTGCCGCGGACATCTTCGAAGCATACGGCCGGACCAAAGAGATTTCAGAAACCGCCGAGACCGCGCTGGCGGGACTCGATAAAGAAATTTTTGGACTCCTTGCAAGCCCTCATTCGCTGGACGAACTGAAACAAGCGCTCGGCGCCGAAACCAGCGCGATACAGGCCTCGCTGGCGCTTTTGGAACTGCAAAATAAAATTCACGAGACCGAGCCGGGAATATA
>CAYRYI010000030.1:0-3131 GCA_964428455.1 uncultured Candidatus Saccharibacteria bacterium | reverse complement strand
GGCGCCATCAAAAAGGCGCTCGAAAATCCGCGCGATCTTGATATCCGCCTGGTAGACGCCCAGCAGGCACGGAGAATTCTTGATCGCATTGTCGGATATAAACTCTCGCCGTTTTTGTGGAAAAAGGTCGCGCGCGGACTTTCTGCCGGTCGGGTGCAATCGGTCGCGGTGCGCATCGTGGTGGAGCGCGAGCGGGAAATTGAGGCTTTTAAACCCCAAGAATACTGGACAATCGAGGCGGACCTAAAAACGGCGAAGGGCGAAAAATTCCACGCTCTGCTTGCTAAAAAAAATGGCGAGGCGCTGGGAAAGTTTGACGTCAGCACTGAAGCCGACGCTAAAAAGATCGCCTCGGATGTAAAAGACGAGGAATGGGTCATAGCCAATGTAGAAAAGAAGGCCGCCTCAAAATATCCCCTGCCGCCGTTCACAACTTCGACCCTCCAGCAAGAAGCCGCAAGACGCCTCGGATTTTCCGCCAAGCAAACCATGATGATCGCCCAGCGCCTGTACGAAGGAATCGACATCGGCGGGGGCGAGGTCGGACTCATAACCTACATGCGCACCGATTCGGTGAATCTGGCAGAAAGCGCGCTCGCCGCAGCCAAGAGTTTTATTTCCCAAAGCTACGGCGAGCCATATTCACTGCCTTCGCCGAGATTTTTTAAAACTAAATCTAAGGGAGCTCAAGAGGCGCACGAGGCCATCCGGCCTACTGACCCCTTTCGCACGCCGGAATCGGTCGCGGGTCGTCTTGACGCTCGGCAGTTAAAACTCTACCGGCTGATCTGGCAAAGGTTCGTCGCCACCCAGATGCCGGAGGCGGTATTTGAAAACACCTCCGCCGATATCGCGGCCGGCCCTTACACCTTCCGCGCCACGGGTCAAGTGATGAAATTCGACGGATTCTTAAAAGTCTATCCGATGAAAACCGAAGACACGCTGATCCCGGAATTAAAACCGGCCGAAAAGGTGCTGCCCGTCGCGATCCTGCCCATACAGCACTTCACTGAACCGCCGCCAAGATATACCGACGCTTCGCTTATACGGGAACTGGAAAAAAACGGCGTGGGCCGTCCCTCTACCTACGCCCCGACGCTCTCCACCATTCAGAACCGCGGCTACGTGGAAAAGGACGAGCGCAAACGCTATCGCCCGACCGACATGGGAATCATGGTGAATGACCTGTTGGTGGAACATTTCCCGGAGGTAGTTGACATCGGATTTACCGCCAAGATCGAGGAGGAACTCGATGAGGTTGCCGAGGGCGCCAAGGAGTGGCAGCCGGTAATTCGCAAATTTTACGATCCCTTCTCGAAACATTTGGAAACAAAATACGACGAGGTGGAAAAACAAATTGCCGACGAAGCCACCGACGAAGTTTGCGAAAAATGCGGCAAGCCAATGGTGATTAAGTTCGGCAGATTCGGTAAATTCATGGCTTGCTCGGGTTTCCCGGAGTGCAAAAACACCAAAAACATAAAAAAAGAGCTGGTCTCGACTGGTGTTAAGTGCCCGACCTGCAATGAGGGTGATATCGTGCAGAGATTCACGAGGAAAAGGCGGCTGTTTTTCGGCTGCTCGAGATATCCCGACTGCGACTACGCCACCTGGGCGAATCCGAATGGAAAGAAACGAGAAGTGGCCGAGAAAGAACCTCCAGACGAACCGCCGAGCTAAGCTCGGCGGTTCTATTATATGTATCGTCTTGCAGAGAATCTAGAATCGTACTAAAGACCTCTTGCAGAATAACATTCCGGCTAATTTACCCAAATTTTGGCTGCAAAAGGTTCATCGGGATTCGCCGTAATTCAGCCATTACGTCTTCATCCCTCTTCGCCTTTTTCGCTCAAAATTTGGAAAAATTATCACAAAAGCTTATTCTGCAAGAGGTCTTATGAAATGAGTACCGTGACATTCCATACTCTTCTAGAAAAAGTTAAGGCCTACGATTCTGACACCGCCATTATCGAGCGCGCGTTTCTCTTCGCCAATAAAGTCCATGCGGGATTCAAGCGAAAATCCGGCGAGCCGTATATTACCCATCCACTTGCGGTCGCCTCCTATTTGGCCGATTTGAGGCTTGATGCCTCGACGGTGGCCGCCGCCATCCTCCATGACGCCGCCGAGGAAACCGGCATCTCTGTCGAAAACATCCGAAAAGAATTCGGCGAGGATATCGCCTTTCTTGTTGACGGCGTGACCAAGCTCGGCAAATTGAAATACCGCGGAGTCGAGCGCATGGCCGAGTCGCTCCGCAAAATGTTTTTTGCCATTGCCGAGGACATCCGGGTTGTTCTTATAAAACTTCACGACCGCTTGCATAATATGGAAACGCTGGGGGCTCTTCCGCCGGAAAAACAAAAAAGGATTGCCTTAGAAACCTTGGAAATCTATGCTCCGCTTGCCAGCCGCTTGGGCTTTGGGGATCTGAAGGCTCGGCTTGAGGATTTGGCCTTTCCTTATGTATACCCCGAGGAGCACCAGCTGGTCTTAAAGCTTGCCAAAGGCGAGATAAGCGAACGCACAAAATATATCGAAAAACTGCGCCCGGTCATAAAACAGGAGATGGAAAAAGAGGGGACCGCAGTTCATGACATCCACGCGCGCGCCAAGCACTACTACAGCCTCTGGCGCAAACTCATTAAGTACGACATGGACATGGAAAAAATCCATGACCTGATCGCGCTTCGCATCATTGTCCCCACTGTCGAGGATTGCTACGGAGCGCTTGGCGTAATCCACGCGCGCTGGAAACCGCTTCCCGGTCTTATTAAAGATTACATCGCTATGCCAAAGCCCAACGGCTATAAGTCTTTGCACACCACTATTTTCGGCCCCGACGGCGAGATTATCGAGATTCAGATCCGGACTCCGGAAATGCACGATGAGGCCGAGCACGGCATTGCGGCGCACTGGGCCTATAGCGAACATAAGAAATCCGAAGACTACCGCAAGAAAATCGCATCAGCCGCCAAAGACGCCGAACTTTCTTGGGTCAACCAATTGCGCGACTGGCAAAAAGATGTGAGCGACACGAGTGAATTTATGGAATCGCTGAAGATCGATTTTTTTAAAAACAGGATTTTCTGCCTGACGCCGAAGGGAGACGCCATTGACTTGCCGGAAGG
>CAYRYI010000029.1:0-7860 GCA_964428455.1 uncultured Candidatus Saccharibacteria bacterium | reverse complement strand
GCGCTATTTTCAATCACGAGACGCGTCCCGCCTTTAACGTACGAAAGAATCCGCTTGATGGATCCAACAACAATTTCCAGCGCCTCATGCTTAGGAAGCTCCTTGCCGGAACCGACATGGAATATAAGCCCTTCCGCGCCGATGTTATCGGCGATTTTTAGATGCGAGGCGAGATTGACCTCGGACTTCTGGCGTATGGCCGATTCGGGACTCGCCAGATTCACCAAGTAACTTGCGTGAAGAAACACCGGCGCGATTCCGGCGGCGACTCGCGCGCGCTTGAACTCTTCAATGTCGGAAGCGGCCTGCCCCCGCACCGCCCAGGCTCTCGGCGATGCGCCGAAAATCTGGATGCACTCCGCGCCGATTTCGACAGCGCGCAAAATGCCGTTGGAAAGTTTTACTGCGGCAGAAACATGAGCTCCAATCCTGGGTCGCGGCATATAACTATTGTACTCTATTAGAAATCAGAATGCCGCGCCACTATAACCCATATACTTTACAATATGCTATAGCATTTAGGAGATAATTGCTCATGTTTTATGGGCCGTTCGTAATTTGTTAAAGTACGCAAAGTCATATCGTGCAATGTTAATGTGATGCCCCGGACCAGTATGGCGCCGGGGCATTTTACTTTTTCCGCACGAGACGCAGGACTAGTTTCCCCCCTTCGTAGGCGAGCGCAAGACCGATCACAGCCGCACCCGCGAGCTTCGCGAGCTTCACGGCTCGGTAGCGCTGTGAAGAATGCGGAGAAGAGTTAGTGTTAGAAAGTTCGCTCACTTCGATCCAGCTGATTTGCCCGGCCGCCACGAACTTCTCGGCAATCTGCCTTACGGTCTCTCCGCTTTCCGTGATGCAGTCAAGCACGTTCTGCTTTTTGCATGACGGGTAGGCGCAATAGACCACGGGCTGACCATGACGGCAGCCGATGGCCGTGTTAAACTCCGAGATCCGCTTGTTTTCCGACGTCTCTCTCGAGCCCATTAGACTCACCTCCTTTGCGAGTATAGAGAACCAACTACTTATTTCTTACACTATATATATAAAACGTCAATGCGCCAGCTCATCCAATAGCCAACTCGTAGCAAGTAATTCCCAGAATCTTATTTTCGCCGAAGGTCCGGAAACAATCTTGATCCGATGGTCGCGCTGGTCTAAACCGCCCCCATCACTTAACCACGCACTGGTTGAAGAGCCGCACTTGGCTGTTATAAGTTTCTATTGCTGTTCTTGTTTCCGCCGCCAGAGCATTATAGTCGTTCGCCAGCGCGTTATATGCCTCCACCTTCTGGCTGTATTCCGGTCCGCGCCTGGGCCTTGTTGATCCTATCTCAATCTTCAACCTCTCCAGATCCGATTCAAGCTGACGAAGCCGCATTTGGTTGGCGCTAATTTTTATTTTCAAGGACTCATCCTCTGCCTGGCAATCGGAACGCGGACGCCCAAAAATCTGGACCGCAAGCCAGGTTGTTTTTCCTTCAAACTCCCCCTGTCTAGCCGCGACGCCAATTTCGCGGTAACTGGGTTTCAGGATGTTGGCGCGATGCCCGGGACTTTCCATCCAGGCCTTAACAAGCTCCTTGTCATCGGCAAAATTGCCAAGCGCCAGATTTTCGCCAATCGCAATATAGTCGTATCCGACCTCTTCAACTAAATCGCCTACCGCAGTGCCCTCCGGCGAGATATGCTCGAAATACTGCTTAGCGAACATATCCTGCACCTTGGCGACTGCGGCATCGTTTAATTTTTGATTTTCGGACAAGAGCGCAAGCTCCGCAGTTTTTCGCTCGCCATTCGTCCAAACAATAATACCCGAACGCGTAAGAAAGGACATCGGCGACTCTTTCTCCGTGCGGAGCGGCACCGGAGCCAGAACCTCTCTTACGGTTTTTTCTAAGACGCCGGCCGATTTTTCTATAACAGGCAAGCGCCGCCAAAAATCGGCCGGGAGCAGCCGAGAATCAATAAGAAATAAAATCAATACAACGGCTAGAATAGAAATAAACGCCCTCATTTTGATATTTTGATACGGGAGAAAAATTACCCGCCCCGGGTTTGATGGGGCGGGCGGTCCTCACTTGCGCGCGAGAGTCACCTAAACTCGATGTAGAATGCGTCTCCAGTGACAAGCGCGTAGAGGGTGAAAAGGATGATGGACACGGCAACGATGAACGTAAGGGGGCCGGCGTTATCCCTGATCTCGTTCATCAAGCCGGAACCGAATCCTCTCTTGGCCGAGATCGCGTTCTCTGGTGAAGCGGACGGAGAAATTCCCCGCGCGATCATGCGAGCGCGCGACTCGCGCGCCTCCCGCCGGAGCAAGGCGTAACGGTCCTGTGCCATGAGCTCCTCCTTAGCTCTTGCGAGCAGATCGTGCGGCGTTGAAAGTTAGATAACTTCCAAAGAGCCTGTGCGACGAAAGCAACGTCACGCCAATCTTCAAGGAACCAATGAACCTAATTTCAGTATATACTCTAAAATCCGCGCGTCACTTGAGCGTAATCAACAGGGCTCCCGCGACCATAAGCAAGGCGCCCAGCGCCGATTTCCAGCCGAGAGTTTCGCCGAGAAATACCGCCGCAAGCACAACCACGAACACCAAACTTAACCGGTCAATCGCCGCCACCTTGGAAGCGAATCCCTGTTTCAGAGCAAAAAAATAAAAAAGCCACGATAAAGCGCCGGCGATCCCGGCCAGCGCGATCAGAATCCATTCCCTTGAACTGAACGAGGTGAGCGAAAACCCGTCAAACTTCTTCAGTAAAAAACTTACGATGACAAGAAAACCCGCCATGATGACCGAGCGGACGGTAGTCGCCAGCGTCGAATCAATGGTCTGAAGCCCGAGTTTGGCGAAGATCGCCACCCCAGCCGCAGCTATTGCCGAAAGAAAAGCGAAAAGTAGCCACATACCGATATGCCTTATTTAATAAAGAAAAGATTCTCGCCCGACAATTCAGCCTTACGAGATTCGTACTGATCCCTTGTCAGATAGTGAATATTCTTCAGCCGCTGGTCCGACGGCAGAAATGAATCGGTGATGAACATTACGGTCTGCGCAGGCATAGGAACGCCCCTGACATCCGCCCCGCCCGCCAAGACCGCAATGTACTTCGGCTCGCTTCGCGGCAGGGCATTTATTTTTCTTCCGATTGCAACATAATCAGCGGCGAATGCGCCCGGGACATTCTGATTCCGCCCCCACGCGTAAAAATACGAATAATAACCGTTCACGAAAACCAGGATCAGGAAGACAGCAACAAGTATCCGTAACTGCCCGGCCTCAAAATGTTTCTCCAGCCATTCATATACTAAGCATGCTCCGGCGCCGGCCAAACCGAAAACCGCGGGGATCATCAATATCGAACGAAGCGCGTGCGGGATGCCCTCATTGGATATGACTACGGGCAGAAAAGCCAACAAAAGCCACGACACGAAAAGCCAATCGAAGACGCTCCGCCGCCGAAGCGCCAGAAAAAATCCCGCCAGAAACAAAATCCCCACGGGGAAGAATAGCTGGGGTGCGCCGGCGATGTTGTGCCGCCAATTCGAGTCGCCGCGGACATTAAACATTCCTAAGGTCAAAAGAATATTTTTGCCGAGATCGTATAACGGCCGCTCGGAACTGAATACGGAAACTGGGCTGGTGCGGCCGAGAAAATCCGCCGGATGCTGGAAGAAATAAAAACCGAGCGGCAGAACGACAATCACGGCTGTAACGGGAACAGCAACGGCAATGTGCCAAAAGCCTCTTCGTTTCCAAAAAGACGGCAGGAGCACTAAAACCAGCGCAGGCATCAGGCGATAGGCGATGTAGCTGTACATTCCGAGGCCGAAGGCGATCCCGGAAAAAACTGCGGCGCGAAACCACATCTTGCGAAAAGCGAGTATGGCGAAATAAACCCCCCAGGTAAGAAAGAACGGCGCCATAATGGCGCGAAAGCCAATGCGCGAGAAAATAACATGCCACAAGCTTGCCGCCATCATGAAGGCGCCGGCAAAGGCTATGGCAAACGGATCGCGCAGTCTTGCAAGCAGAGCCAGCTCGTACAAAAGAAAAAAAAGACCGATAACGGAAAGTGTGCCAAAAACGGCGCTGGGGAACCGTAAAACCCACGGCTCGTTCTGCCCCGCGTATTGAAGCAGTAATCCCTGCAAATTGAGAAACAGTCCCTCGCGGCCGTTATTCTCCGGATAAAATACCTTCCACCCGCCGGTCTTTTGCGCCTCGATGACGTTATTCCCGTTCATAGCCTCGTCCGGGTAGAGTCCCGGCGGGAATTGCCGAAGATTATGAAAACGCAAAAACGCCGCAACAAGAAAAATTAAAACAACGGCGTAAAACTCTTTTCGCGTCATAGGCTCATGTTAGCCCAAGTTAACCATTACTGCCACCATAAAAAGTCGGCCCGTTCCGCGATCGCGGAACGGGCCTCTAGAGAACTGAAACTGCGCCCCCTAGGAACAAGCGCCCTCGGGAGGCAGGGGGATGAAAGACGACTCCTCCGCCGGGCGCCTGTAGAGAAGCGCCTCGAGCATGTCGCCGCGCCTGTACCCGAAAGAGACGCAGAAGTTATCCTTGAGAGCGCGCGGCAATATCTCTTCGCGAAATATCGCGTCGAGCTCCGCTACGGCCTGATCTTTGCCCGACTGCGGGAGCCAGTGAATCCCGCCCCGTCCGCCACGCTGCTGGTGCATGGCAAGGGCGCCGATCAGCACCCAAGCGCTCGGGTAGGCCCGCTCCACCAGCCGGCAAACCTCGTAGGCAGAAGGGACAAGAAGTCCATTCTTGATCTGGACACGCAAGCCATCGAGTTCTACTACCGCCGCATTGCCAGCCATAACTTACCCCCCGCGCTCTTAGCGCTTTCGCAGATGATTGGATTGGCAAAGACCCGTTCACTAGTTAAAGCATGGCATTGGCCAAAGAATTATCAATACCGCCCAATCCCCAATCGGCCATTTAAGAACCAAGATCAAGAGACGAAGGGTGTACGCCAAGACCCAGATTTCGCCTATAATATACCCATGACCCAGTTGGCAGAGATCGGTGATATCGAGGATGTGGACAAAAGCACTAGCGATTATATCAATCGCCGCTGGGGCGCAAAATATTACCTCCCCGGCATTGCGCTGGCGGCTTTGGCCGCGGCGATAGCGGTCTATTTCCAAAGCTATGGCTATCTCTTCATACCGGTTGTTTGGTTTGCGGGAGGATGGGGCTTGGCGCAGGGAAAAGTCCGAGATGAGTTCATGCGCCAGTTCGCCGCGAGAAACAATTTTGCTTACAAAGGCTACGGAAGCCTTGGTGAAGTCGAGGGGGCTCTCTTCCGAAGAGGCCACGGCCGAAGGATAACGCACGTTGTCGCCGGCGCCGAGGGCGAGCACCCGGTGCGTTTTTACTTTTTTACCTACACTGTTGGCAGCGGCAAGCATAAAAAGACTTACAACTACACCGTCGGTGAGGTGGCATTCTCGGGACTTCTGCCGGATATTATCGTCGAAGCCCGCGGCGATTGGGACTTTTCCGATTTGGCTAGTTCCCACTTCAAGCAAATCCGCCTTGGGGGATCATTCGAGGATCATTTCGGCGTCTTCGTCCAAGATGACCTCGAGATCGAGGCCTTCGAGATATTCACGCCGGAAGTTATGGAGGAGTTAGCCGGCCGGGCGCGCGATTACAACTTCGAGTTCATCAACCGGAAACTTTATGTTTTCAAGAAGGGCTATATATCGAAACGAGCGGAGCTCGCTGATCTGCTTTCGCTTATCCAGTATCTTGTAGAAAAAGTCGCGCCGCGCATCAGGCGTCTGCATGATGATGTAGCCGCGATGAAGTCCGCCAAGGTCAGCGCTTAGAAAAGACTCCCTGATAAATCCAAAACTAACTACCGAACCGCTTCGCCGAAGCTCTCGTCTTCCTGATCCGCATCAGCGTCGGCCTTGGTTTTATGCACCCGCCCGTCAATATGATTCGGCGGCGCATAGACAGTGTAGATCTTCCACGGCTCCTTGCCGGTATTAATGAAGTTATGCCTCGTCCCCGGCGTTACCACCACGACATCCCCCGGCCCAATCGGCTTTTCCTCGCCATTAATCACCGCCCCGCCGGCCCCGCTAAGGAAGAATAGTGTCTGCTCGACATACTTGTGGATCTCCTCCCCAATCTCCCCGCCGGCTGGGATTTCCATAACTACGAGCTGGCTCTTCGGCCCGGTAAATAAAACCTTGCGGAAGTTAGTGTTGCTTTCTGTTTCCCTGACAATATTTATTTGATATGGCATAGTTGACGTTTGTTTTATCTCTTCTTATTTTTTATGAACCTTATGAAAGAATTCTACCCTCCGCCCTGCCAAATTTTAATTGATTCGAGCGGATAAATAAGCATGATGATATTCAGCGTCAAATTATCCCGAATCGAGTACCCAACAAAAATCTCCATCGCCGCGGTTAGCGCGACAGTGACCCAAACCGGCAGCCGCCAAGCCATGAAAAAGCCCAGAACCATGAACAGCACATCGGCAATCGAATTAAGAATGGAATCGCCGTAATAATCAAGCGAGATCGTGACCTCACGGTACCGATTAATAATAAAATCGGTGTTTTTGAAAACCTCCCATGATGTTTCGGCCAATATCGCCAGAAGAAACGCCAAACCAAGCGGCCATCTGCTGCGGCCGAATTTCCGCCCCAAAAACCAAAAGAGCGCGTAGAATCCAAACCCGTGGATGACATAGGAGAATGAGTACCAATCGGAGATATGCTGAGAGTTTTCGGAGCTTTGCACCACACCGTGCCACAGCTTGACGTAGCCGCACTTGCAAATCGGCGTCTGCCCCATGAAAAAAAGCGTCAGCGCGAAAACCGCCATAACCATGGCTCCAATCAAAAGATACTGCCGCATGGAAATGCGATCGTGCCAAGGCATATTTCCATTATAAACCAATGATTGCTTATTGGCGCGCTTTAGCGCGATCGGCGTCTGTCAGATATTGCTTACGCAGGCGCACGCTTTGAGGAGTAATTTCCAAATATTCGTCTTCGGACATTACCTCAAGCCCGCGCTCAATGGTTAGTTCATACGGCGGGGTGAGATTAATCGCCTCGTCCGAGGCGGAGGCGCGCATATTTGTCAGCTGCTTGCCCTTGGTCGGGTTCACTCGCATCTCGTCACCCTTGGCGGTATTCCCGATCACCATGCCTTCGTAAACTTCGATATTGGGCGCGATATAAAGAACGCCGCGCTCCTGCAAATTTGAAAGCGCGAAACCCAAAGTTTTTCCGGTCATCATCGAAACCATAGAGCCCGCCGCGCGCTTTTTAATTTCTCCGGCGTACGGCCAAAACCCCAAGACGCGCGAGGCCAGAATCCCTTCGCCCTTCGTATCAACCACGAACTGATTCCGATACCCCAAAAGGCCGCGCGTCGGCCCTTCAAATGTGAGGCGCACGGAATTTGCGTGCGAACGCATGTCCCGCAGGACAAACCCGCGCGTACCAAGCCGCTCAATTACAACCCCTTGGTATTCGCTCGGCGCATCAATAATCGCCTCTTCGAACGGCTCAAGCTTTTTGCCATTCTCCTCGCGAATAATCACCTGCGGTTGAGAAACTTGCAGTTCATATCCCTCGCGGCGCATATTTTCAAGTAAAATTGCGATGTGGAGTTCGCCGCGGCCGAAGACGGAAAAAATATCCGAAGAATCAAACTCGACGCGAAGCCCCACGTTAACCTCAAGCTCACGCTGGAGCCTTTCGCGAATCTGGCGTGAAGTCACGAACTTGCCCTCGCGCCCGGCAAAGGGTGAGTTGTTCACGAAAAAATTCAGCCGAATCGTCGGCTCATCCACCGCGATT
>CAYRYI010000028.1:5493-8229 GCA_964428455.1 uncultured Candidatus Saccharibacteria bacterium | reverse complement strand
GCAATAGGAACCGCGAGCAAAAGGCCCAAAACCCCGGCCAGCTTGGCGCCGACAAGAAGAGCGATGATAACCACAATCGGGGGGATGCCAATGGTCTGGCGCATGATAAGCGGAACCACTACGTGCGATTCGAGTTGCTGTACCACCACAAAAAGGATTATAACCATCAGCGCCAAAAACGGGCTTTGCAGAAACGCAACCATCGTCGGCGGCGCCGCAGAAAGTATGGGCCCCACCACCGGCACCAGCTCCAGAATCGCCGCCAAAAAAGCGAACACCAGGGCGTATTTGATGCCCAAAATCGTAAGACCGAGATAAATCACCGCGCCGATAAGTGCGCCGAGGAGTAACTGCGCTCCCAGCCACTGGCCCATTTTGCGCTGGGATCTTAGCCAGAGATCCACGGCATATGATTCGTACTTGAGAGGCGCCAAGAGGCGTATAAACCCTTCGATCCCGCGCTCCTTGGCGGCCAGATAAAAAGAGATGACGACGAGGATTATGAAAGAAAAGATGCCGCCGAAAAACGTCGAGGTAAACGCGAAGACCCCGCCGCTCACGCTTGAAATATAACGCGAGGGCTCGGTAAGGATCCCGCGCGCGTTTTCTCGTATGAACTCAACAAACGGCACCCCGCCGACCGAACCAAGCTCGCCCAAGATTTGCCGCTCCAAGACGGAATAACTCAGCGTAAACCCCTCTAAATCTGCCGCCAGCGGCGGGATTAAAAGATAAATCGCCAGAAAAAATACCGCGAAAGCGGAGATAAACAAAGAAAGGGTCGCGAGAATTCTCGGAATTCTGCGCCCCTGAAGCCAGCGAATCGCCGGCTCCATGGCTGACGCCAAAACGATGGCAAATAAAATCACCGCTAGAATTTCGCGCAACTGATAGATCAGCAAAAACCCAAGAACCGCGGCGAACACCCGAATAATCGTCCATGTTGAAATGTCTATTAGTTGGCGATCTGGCTGCATAAGTCTTGGCTAAATCTTTAGAAGCTTGGCGAATTTCGACTCGTTCTTTAAGGGGCCGATCAGCGCCAGATTCATACGCTCGGGTCGGAAAAATTTACGCGCCGCCGCCTGAATTTCTGCAGGGGTGACACTTTCAATCTTAGCAAAAATTTCCTTAATCGTCATGGGCCGGCTCGTCATGGCTTCCTGGAAACCGATAAAATCCGCCACCGCATTCGAAGACTCGAGCGCAATCAGCGATGTCCCTTTCATATGCTCTTTGGCTCTTCGCAGTTCCCGCTCGCCTATCCGCTTATCGCAAACTTTCTTATATTCTTCCAGTATGACCCGGATCGCTTTTTCAACATTCCCGTGGCTGACGCCGGCATAAGTGGTGAAATATCCGCGATTGGCATAAAGCTGTGAATTCGAATAAACCGTGTAAGCTAGCCCCCCGCGCTCGCGCACCGCGTCAAACATTCTCGAGCTCCAATTGCCGCCGATGAAGTCCTCCATCACGTCGAGAATGAAACGCGCCCGATGCTCGATCGGCACCGTGCGAAAACCGAGCATCAAATGCGTTTGGTCTGTCTCTTTAAAATGAATTTTGACCGCTGGGGAGCGCTGCGCTTCTTGGAAAGCGCCTTCCGGGCGCGGCGTATAGCGGCGGATATCGCCGAATAGATGCTTTAAGCGCTCGACGGTTCGCGCTTCATCGAAATTTCCCGCTACGATAATGATGGTGTTTGAGGCGCTGTATTGATGAGTAAAGTAGCGGATGAAATCGCTGCGGGCAAACGAACGAATGTCTTTTTCTGTCCCGATCACATCGCGTCCAGCGTGCTGGTGCCGGCCGTAAAGCAATTCTTCCCAAAGCCAGTAGACATACATCGTGGGCGTATCGCGGTCTTTTTGAAGTTCCTCCACGATCACATGTTTCTCCCGCTCGATTTCGCGCGGGTCGAAAATAGAATTCTGGTAAATATCGGCGAGCAAATCAAGCGAGCGGTCAAGATACACATTGCCGGATTTAATATAATAGCCTGTGATTTCGTGCGAAGTGAAAGCGTTCGAGATCGCGCCCATGGAAACGGTCTCCTGCATAATGGCCTGCGGCGTGGGACGCTTTCTGGTTCCTTTAAAAAACATGTGCTCCAAGAAATGCGAAATCCCGCCCTTGCCGCGCGGCTCGTTGTCTGAACCGGTCGCGCAAAGAACCAGAATGGTAACGGTATTCGTCCCTCTCATGGGAGCGGTTATGATGCGCAGTTTATTTGGTAGAATGGTTTTACGAAACATACAAGTTGAAGCTCTAAATCCTAATTTCTAAATCATAAATAAGGCCTAATGACCAAAACTCAAAATCAAAAATATGTTTGGGATTTTGACATTTGAATTTTGAATTTGTCCCTCGACAAGCTCAGGTCCTCGGCTCTGAGGCTCGGACTCGAAGAGATGGTGAGCGTAGTCGAACCATTTAGGATTTAGTGCTTAGAGTTTAGGATTTTAACTTATCTTCAATGTAATCCGTGAGGTTAGATGCCGGAACTCTTTCCTGTTTCATCGAGTCGCGGTCGCGCACCGTCACCGTGCCGTCTTCCAGCGTTTCGTAATCAACCGTGACGCAGTAAGGTGTCCCGATCTCGTCCTGCCTTCTGTAGCGCTTGCCGATGTTGCCGATATCGTCCCAAGCCGCGCTAAAAGACGGCTTCAACATTCCATAGATATTTTTAGCTCGGTCAACCAAATCGGGCTTATTGGCAAGAAGCGGAAACACCGC
>CAYRYI010000028.1:0-5393 GCA_964428455.1 uncultured Candidatus Saccharibacteria bacterium | reverse complement strand
CTCCACCGGCCCGGCGTGGGTCTTAAACATCATCTGAAACTCGCGCGCCTCGGTGAAATCATTGACACCGCAGTTAGCGCAAGGACTCCCCGTAAGAATCTCATCCGCCCGATAGCGCAGTTTGCATTTCTTGCAATCCACCATGGGATCGGAAAAATGGGTGACATGACCAGAGGCCTCCCAAACTTTGGCGTTCATTAATATAGCCGCGTCCACTCCGAATACCTCGTCCCGCATACCAACTATGTTTTCCCACCAAGCGCGTTTTATATTATCTTTCATTAGAACGCCTAAAGGCCCGTAGTCCCAGGTACCCGCCAGCCCCCCGTAAATTTCTGATCCCGGAAATATAAAACCCCGGCGCTTGGCCAGCGACACAATTTTTTCCATTGAAATGGGCTCTATATCGGAAGCCATATTGGAATCATTCTACAACTTTCCAATCTTTCTCGGACGTTAGGGCGTCGCTTCTTAACTCGGTGGTGAGTTCATCGCCGCGTATCAGCACCTGCTCGTTGGTGAAAGTATCAATCGCACTCGCCTCAATGTTTCGCAGAAGCACCGGGGATTGGCCCACCTGATTCACGGCCGGCGTAAACCCTATGCGAAAGGCAAGCGCGGGCGAGGAACGCGAAACGCCGGCTCCCGCCGCTATATTCCCGGCCCTCCAGGTGATAACGCCGGAACCTGGATCGAAAAGAACGCTCTGCCCCGACGGGACATAAAGATTCTCCCACGAAACCCCGGGCAAGAGCGTAGCATGAACCTCAACGTTCGCCAAATCATTCAGCGTATTCGCGAGCTGCCAAATCACGGCATAAGTCGTTTTCCCTCCAACCTTCGGCGGCAGGAGGCCGCTATTCGGCAGATACTGGTTTTGGTAAAGCGCGCGCGATGAAAGCACAAGCCTGGTAGCGATCTTGGCGCTAATCGTATCCTCGGCAAAGAGTTCAATGCCTTCAAGTCCCGCCGGTTTATCGCTGGAAGCGATGCGGGCCAGAGATTCAATGGCGAGATTTCTGGCATTAGCCATTTCCGGACTCGAGGCGGGTTTCAGCCGCACGGAAAAACGGAGGTCGCCCTCTTTGCGCGCCGCCAAAGACTGGAACTCCGGAAACGACGCGCCATTCCAAACCGCGACATTCCGTGAACCGTCGAAAACTCCCTCCTCAACCCGCAAGGTTTTCAAATCAAACGCCGCGCCGAGAAGCTCAACTTCAACGGAAACATTTCTTAAAGGAATGTCTAAAATGTTTTTGTAGTGCAGACGGAAACGAAGCTCATCGCCGGGATGCGCCACGATCTCGCGCGCTTCGTTAATCCGCTGTTCAATCGAAAGCAGGGGGACCGAAATGCGGGAGACGCCGGAGGCGAGTTGATACGGCATCCATTCTCGGAGGGCCTCCCGATAGAGGCCGACCTGGGCATTAAAAATCTTGACTTCGGACGGCGGACCGGAAATCCTGCCGCGGATAGTGATTTTACCCGCCCCACCCGGCTCGATCGCGCCGAGCGACCAAATGCCATCACCGATCGCGGGCGCCGGGTCGGCGCTTATGAACTCAAACCCCTGCGGATACTGCACGCCAAGAAACATATCGGCAAATGGGACTTCGGCATTCGACGAATAATCCACCACAAGAACGACCTCCTGGCGCGAAACAACTTCTTCGGGAACGCCGATTAGAAGTTCCAGCGGCACGCGCGCAATAACCGTTTGGGCTAGGGTCTTGGTGCTGAAGCGCGAGGAGCTTTTCTCAAGACGGTAAAGTATCACGGCTTCGGCTTCTTTGACTTCGCCGGCACTCCCAAAAAGGCGTGCCTCGAACTCCGCCTTGGCCTCCGCCCCCGACGGAAGATCCGCCAGAGACACCCGCGTGCGGTAGGCGCCCGACTGGCGTTTTTCTTCATGAAGAGGCACCGCGCCCGCGGGATAGGTAAAGTTGAGCTCCAGATCTTTCAGCGTCTGATTGCCATCGTTTTTATAAAACACTTGGTAAACCACGCGCTCGCCCGATTCGACGCGATCTTTAACTAGCACTCGCAGCGTTAAATTGTCGCGCTGGAAACCCAAAAGAAATATACTCGCGACAGCAATAGAACCGAGAGAAAAAATCCCCAGAGCCAACAGTCCAAAACGAAAACGTCTTCGCTTTTTCATCGTGGGCGGTGATGCTTCTGATAAAACTCTCGTTTCTTCGGCCTCTCCCCAGACGCGTTTCATCTCTTCTGGTCTCGCAAGGGGCTTCCCCAAAAATGTGGGCTTTGGCGCCGGCACCCCATCCGGCGTATAAAGTTTGCGGCTTATATCCTCCAAATCGCTCATGTGTCTTTAGTCTTTAAGCTTTCGTCTTTTGTCTTTAAGCTTTTGCTATTTAGCTTTCGTCTTTAGCCCCCATTATCCCATGATAGAGCATAAAACGCGACGACAACCGGTGACTCGCCATTTAAAATCCCTAAATCGCGCCAATAAACTGAAAGTCGTGCCCGGTGTGGACATGGAAGGCCTTCTCCAGAGCGCGGCCGATCGCCTCACCCGCCGCTGGAGAAATATCTTGGCCCAATGCTGCCGCAATCGGTTGAGACTCGTAAGTTTCAAAAAGCGACTTCAGCCTGGGGGTATCGCGAAAAAGCGAATCGAGCGAGGCGCGATACCCCATCTCCGAAAGCATCCTCGTTAAAAACCAATAAAGCCCCGCGGCTGAAGCAGTACGTGGAATTACTCTCTCCGAATCAAACGCGTCGAAGAGTTCGTCCAACGCCCTCCAAAGCCGAATATCCCGCTCCTCAAAAAAAACTTTTGCAACCACGGCGGAGGCCGCCTCCAGGATCATTCTTCGATCAAGCGAGGCGCGGAGTTTGGGATAAGAATCGATTAACACTGCGCCCGCCAGGCGATAGCCGTTGCGGCCCTGAACAATCATCGCCTCGGTTTTGGTAAGCGGCTCCAGATGTCCTCTAAGCTTGGCTCCCGATTTGCGAATTCCGGGCGCAACCGCCCTAACCAAGCCGAATTCCTCGGTGTAGAGAGTCACAAGCCAATCGGCTTCGCGCCGCTCCACTCGCCGCAATACAAAGGCACGAGTTCCATTCATAATAAGATGAAAGATGAAAGCTTAAAGACGAAAGACTAAAACCAAAAACCGAATGTGTTTGTCATTGGGCGTTTAGTTTTAGTCATCGAGCGTTTAGCTTTTGTCTTTTGGCTTTCATAATTCAGCCTGTATACGAAATCCCGACCCAGAGCTTATCGCGGCCGAGCTCAATTGATTTTTCAATGCGGAATTTTTTCTTTTCCCCGCCGACGCGAAAAGTTTTGGCGTTCACGTCGCGGCGAATTTGACGCTCCCATTCTTTGGCGATTGAGTTTACCTTTTCCGAGCCGAGGCATTGCACCATAATGCGCTCGCGCGGAGATAAACCCAAATCGCGGCGCATTTCCTGGATGTTGCGCACGATCTCGCGCGCCGCCCCCTCGCGGCGCAGTGCCTCCGTCACCGTCGTATCAAGCGCCGCGATCGCTCCTTTCGGCCATGGCTTCGTAGCGAAATCAATATGCTTCACATTCACCTCCTCCTGAATCAGCCGCAATAATTCTTTCGCTTTTTTCAGCCTATCCTGTTTTATGAGCGTTAATTCGCCGAGAGGTTGGCGCACCTTAACGCCCGCTTCGGCTCGCTGGCGGAGAGCCTCGGCCGCAATGCGGCGCAGAAGATCCATATCCGCGACCAGTTTCTCGGAATAAAACCCGCGGCTCGGTTTCGGCCAGTTTCGCATATGCACGCTCTCTTCCTTCAACGCGGGAAGGCGTTTTTTTACGCCTTGGTAGATAGTCTCGGCCAGATACGGGATAAAAGGAGCGGTTAATTCCGCAAGCGTCAAAAGCACGGCTGCGGCGGTTTCCGTCACCTCTGACTTCTCGCGCTTCGTCTCCGGCCGCTGGAAACGGCGGCGGGAACGGCGCAAATACCAATTGGAGAAATCGTCTACCACGAAAGATTCTATTGAACGCGCAGCTGAAACGATGTCATAGGACTCGAGCGATTTCGTCGCCTGATCATGAAGCTGGGCGAGCCGCGACAAAATCCACCGGTCAAGCAGCGAACGCGGCTTCCCGAGGGTCTTGACCCGCCCCTCGGCGTAGGTGTCGAAAAGAATATATGAATTCCAAAACGTGCCGATAAAGCCCCGCAATTTATTCGAGAGGTCGCGTTCATCGAATCTTTTGGCATCCCCGGGAGCGTTTACGGTATAAAAATACCAGCGGATGGCGTCCGCCCCATACTTCTCGATCATCTCCCACGGGTTTACGATATTGCCCTTGGACTTTGACATCTTCTGCCCGTTTTTGTCTAAAACATGCCCTAGTGAAATTACGTTCTTATAGGGCGCGCCCTTGCCGAGAAGCGTCGAGACCGCAAGCAGGGTATAAAACCACCCGCGAGTTTGATCCACGGCCTCGGAGATATAATCGGCGGGGAAGAATCTCTTCTTTTCGATCTCGTCTCGCCCTTCAAATGGATAATGGAGCTCCCCAAAGGGCATGGCGCCGGAATCAAACCAAACATCCGCGACCTCCGGCACGCGGGCTTTAACCCCACCGCAGGAGCATCTGATCTTAAGCTCATCAACGTAGGGGCGATGGAGATCAACCTCACCGGAGAAGTTTAACGGTATACGCTTAGGTTCATATGTCCGGCGCTCGGCAAGAGACAAAAAATCACCGCGCATATTTTCCCATTCCGCGATTATTTCTTTTTCGGAAAGCCCGCGCATGACAGAAGCCAGCATCCAAATCGTATCCGCGTGCGATATAACAAGAATTGTTTTCCCTTTATGTTCACGCTCTTTTTCGATAAAAAATTCCGCCGCTCGCCTGCGAACATCGCAAAGCGATTCGCCCGCGGGCGCGCGGTTCTCAAGTTTGTCTTGAGATGACTGGAAAAGACTGCGGTAGAGCTTAGCCGGTTTGCCGTTCAACTCTCCAGTGTCAATTTCGCGGAGGCGCGGGTCCGTTTTGATATTCTGCAGGTTCATGATTTTCGCAAGAATTTCCGATGTTTCGACGGCGCGGGACAAATCCGAAACAACAACCGCATCAATTTTTTCGTTTTTAAGCTCCATCGCCGCCAGCGAAATTTGCTCCTTGCCGCACTCGGTCAGCGAATTGGACAGAACTTCGGGCCATGAACTCACAAAGTGCTTAGCGTTTGACTCCGCCTCGCCGTGGCGCATCAGAATGTAGCGATTGCCCGATCCTAGGGCACGACTCGCCAGTTCGTCAACCGAAGAAATGGCAATGGTGTTGCCGCAAGCCTGGCATCGCCATAGGGGCAAAGTGGTCCCCCAAAACCGCTCCCGCGAAAATGCCCAATCTTTTTCTTCTTTTAACC
>CAYRYI010000027.1:0-8292 GCA_964428455.1 uncultured Candidatus Saccharibacteria bacterium | reverse complement strand
GGAGATTTCGTAGATATGGTAGTACGGATGAAGCATACGAAAGGCAAGCGGAACCGGGTCCGTTCGCATCACGCCTTAAAAACACGCGTATTCCCCGCATGCTCCCATTGCGGTACGGCTGGTACGCCGCATACGGTTTGCGCCAATTGCGGCTATTATCGGGGGCGCCAAGTGATAGACGTTCTGGCCAAGCTTGATAAAAAGGAGCGCAAAAAAAAGGAAAAAGAGCTGCACGCTCACGAAGAAGAGGCCACTAAATCTGGCGAACCGTTGAAGGCCGAGGAGCTGTCGCATAAATAGGAAATAGGTGATAGGTTATAGGTAGCAGGAAGTTTTCTCTTTTTGCTGGGGTATCTATTACCTGTCATCTAGCACCTTATGGCCAACAGGCACCTTTCACGAAGCATCGCGATGCAATCCATATTCGAGTGGGATTTCCAGGGGAAAGACCCAAACGAATTGAAAGCAATCGCCGAGCGCAATATCGCCGAATTCGGTCCCGGGCTCGAGGACACGGATTTTATTTGGCGGTTGGTAAACGGCGTGAAAGAAAACCTAACCAAGATCGACGCAATTATCGAGCGCGCCGCGCCGGAATGGCCGATTGAGATGATCACCGCAATTGACCGCAATCTTTTGCGTCTTGGGCTTTATGAATTGCTTTTCGGGAATCGCGAAGAAGTTCCGCCGAAAGTGGCAATCAACGAGGCCATCGAGCTCGCCAAGAGTTTCGGCGGGGATTCGTCGGGGCGCTTCATCAACGGCGTTTTGGGCACTGTGTATCGCGAGATCGGCGAGCCGGGGAAGGAACATCCCTCGCGGCATGAAAAGCAGACCGTGAAAAAAGAGAAACCGGATAGCGAAGCGGATAGTTCATAATCTGCGAGGGATAATGAGTTAGTAGAACCAGGAATCAAGAATTAGGAATTGAGAGCTGCCTTGATTCATAATTCCTGATTCATGCTTCCATGAAGCATGAGCAATTTCTCAAAATTCGAGGATAAAGTTGGAGTCACATTTAAAGACAAAGACCTTTTGCGCCAGGCCTTTGTTCACCGTTCGTACCTAAACGAAAATCCGGCGCTTGATATTTCACATAACGAGCGGCTGGAATTCTTGGGCGATGCGGTGTTGGAGCTTGCCATAACGGAAGAGCTGTATAAGAAATTCCCCGAAAAGCCGGAGGGGGAACTCACCACGCTCCGCGCGGCGCTGGTTAACTCTAAAATGCTTTCGGATGTGGCGCTTGAGATTGGGATGAATGAATTTCTTCTGCTTTCGCGCGGCGAGGCGCGGGACGTGGGGCGAGCCCGCCAGTTTATTCTGGCCAACGCCATCGAGGCGCTGATTGGGGCGATTTATCTTGATCAGGGATATGAAGCGGCAGAGGCATTTATCTTAAACACGGTTTCGCCGCGCCTAGAGAAGGTGCTTGAGCAGAATCTGCATCGGGACCCCAAGTCGCTTTTTCAGGAGGAGGCGCAGGAGCGAGTGGGAATTACCCCGACTTATGAGGTTATCCGTGAATGGGGGCCGGATCATGACAAGCATTTCGTGATCGGCGTTTATCTCAAAAATGAGCTGGTGGCGGAGGGCGAGGGCCCATCCAAACAGGCGGCGCAGGAAGAGGCGGCCCGTCTGGCGCTGATGGCCAAGGATTGGAGTTAGAACAATCAAAAACAGTCCCGCGTCAGACGCGGGACTGTTTTTCATTAATAGTTGCGAACGATAGTAGTAGTCGCTGTGTTATTCGCCCGGTCGGCGTCAGAAATTTGTTGCGACGGATCAATGGTGATGGCGGCGGCATTCTCGCCGGTTTTTGTTAAATCTTTAAAGCCGATAGTGTATCTTACCTTGGTACCCGCCCCAATCGGATCTTGGGCGTCGGAAAGGTAATCTCCGCCGGCGGCAGGAAGCGCGGCACGGAATCTCCATTGCGAAGAGGGAACGCCGCCGATATTCATAATATCAAAAACTATACCGGCGCGCTGGTTGGCGCTTACCGAAGTCGCGTGGGTGAAAACGCCGGTAGTTTCGTTTATGATCCCAACGTCGGCTATCTGAATCGCGAGGTTGGCCGCGCCGCCAACCGAAGGCACGATGCCATCCACAAGTCTAGCGCTTATTTTTTCTTTGCCGGCGGTTGGTATGGTTGTTGTAGGAGTAACGCTTGCGGCTTTTTGCGTTTCTTCTTTCGGAGAAACGATGATATTCGCGTTGCCGACTTTGGCCGGCACGTTGGTTCCCTGCGCGATGAAGTTGATTGAAATCGAAAGCTCTGCCGGTGCTTCGCTTTTTGAGATTGCTGTGAGCCCCATCGTTTCTTTAGACCAAAGATTAAACGGCGCATTGCATAGAATTTCTTCGCCGGTGGGGAGCGCGAGCGTCAGCTCGGCGTGGCAATCATACTCAAGCTCATAAATCCCCGCGGTGCCTTTGTTCGGCGCCCGCCACTCAAGCGTAAACGTCTCGCCAGATATGATCGTCTTGGGGTCGGCAGTTACGTTCGAGGCCGATTCGACGAGTTCTTTCGTGAGCGTTATGCCCGAAATCAAAGAGGCCAGCCGGCTTACAGCCCCAGCGGGAGAGGGAAGGGTTTTAGCTATTTTAGCGATTCCCCAGACGCCAAAACCGAGAACGGCGATAAGTCCGACAACGGCAAAAATCAATATTAGAAGTTTGATAATCCGGGCTTGGTCAGCCATAAATTTATTGCCCCATTATATTTTGTTTATTCTTATTTGTCAATAGCTTAGACGGCTGGCTGTGCGCCAAAACTATTGACTTTTTATGCGTTTTATGCAAATGTATGGCTACTTTTTGAATGCGTTCATATAGCGCCAAAATTAAGAAATAAGCTTGAAATAGCATGCCGCAACCAAAGCCGTGCTTGCTGCGCGGATCAGCGCCAACTCCCCACGCATTGATTGCTGAAGCTCCAAAGAAAATCGGGCCTCTTCAATCGCGGCCGCGAAAACGTCCTTCGAAAATATTTATGCTTTGCTGGCTTTTAAGTTTCATGGCGCTTTTTAGCGCACTTTATGCTTTAGGGTTTGTGCCCGAAGCTGTGGCTGAAGCCGGAGACGCTGTCAGTTCGTTTTTCCGCTATGATCGGGGGCGTTCTCTCTCGATCGTTGCCAGTACTGCCGAGGCAACGGCGGAAACTGGCGCCGCTCCGGTGGTTGATGGCGTTCCCGCCGATGAGCCGCGAATTCTGATTGACGATATCGACGTGGATGCAAACATTGTTTTTCCCGAGAGCGCCGATCTTAATATTTTAAATACGGCTCTCACAAAAGGCGTGGTATATTATCCCGGGTCGGGGAAATTGGGAGAGGTCGGCAACGTTTTCCTTTTCGGACACAGCACCGGGCTGAAAGTCGTTTACAACAAGAACTTCGAGGTTTTCAATCGGTTGAAAGAACTTGAGGCGGGCGATGTAATTAGGGTGCAATCTGATGGCCGCGAATACTGGTATCGGGTCCTCGGCATGACTATCCAGAAAGCCGATGACGCGAACATCAACCTTTCAACCGCCAGAAAGCTTTTAACGATCTCCACTTGCCGGATTTTTGGGGGCCGTGAGGATCGTTATGTGGTTGAGGCGGAGTTTATGAGGAGTTATCCTCTGCGGGTGGCAACATCCGCCGCGGATACTTCTTCGTAATTGTGCGGAGAGGAAGAGATCTTTAAAACGAAGTGAAATCAATCAATCCCCTAAGAACGGGGAGGAAGGAGCAACGCGATGCAAATTCTCACGGGGCTGGTTGTGGCGTTCTGGTTGTTCTGGCCGGTGTTCTCGGCCGGGGCGACGAAGGATTACGCCTGGGAGCATCCCGGGCGGGATCCCTACATCGGCACAATCGACTTCGCCGTCGAGGCGAAGCCGATGCCGAAGGAGGCAAAGGCCAAGCTCATCGAGATGATGAGGAAGGCCAATGTCTCTTTCAGCCGCATGAAGCAGGCCGTCGAGGCGTCGAACCTCTCCGCCGAGGAGAGGGCGGAGGTCCTCGAGAAGGCCAAGGGGCGATCTTTCCTCGCGAAGGAGCACCTCGAGGAGCATCTCGCGGGACACAAGCCGCTCTTGGAGCAACTCACCAAGGAGATCGATACGTCGGTCTACGTGGTGGGGAAACTCAAGGCCGGCGAGCGGTGCGACTGGATGGTCTTCGGGAAGAACGCCGTCAAGTCATCCGTTGTCTTCCGACCCGCCAAAGGCGAGCCGCAGGAGCTCGAGGGCCACTTCTTCGAGGTGGACCTTGGTGGCGGCTCGAAGGTCATTACCTTCCGCCCTCTTATCTGCAACAATCTCTGTTTTCGGGCGATGGGTTTTAGCATGACCAAGACAGTAGAGCTGCCCGACAGCTCCAAGCGTGAGATCGCAAAGGCGCTCGCCGCTGGCGGGCCGCCGGAGGCGAGCCACACCTTTATCTACAACGTGTGGAGTCTCTCGCGAAGCAAACCGGAGGGACGCGAGCTCCTTGAACAGTTGATTTCCGGCGTACAGGGTAAGCAGAGCCGGGATCTGGGCGGCCAGATTCTGGCGGCGGCGGCCTCCGGGAAGGTCGCACGCGCGGAGGGGAGTGAGATCTTCAAGGCGGAGTTCTTTGATCTTCGCCTTGATGCCGCCAAGCGTGGGCGCGGTTGGGTGTCAGCGGCCGACAAGGGTCACCAGACAATGGTCGAGGTTCCGCTCGACCAGGTAGTCCAGTCGGTTGTCGCGAATGGCGAGGGTCGGCTGACCTTCGCGGTCAAGCGCGAAGAGAAGAATGGCACGGTTACGTATTCCGCGCCCGAGTGGGCGACCGAGAGGATCGCCATCGAGGTACACGCGCCGTACCGGGGGATGCATTACCCCGCCTCCGGTTCATTGAAGACCTGCGGTCCCGCAACGGCGGGGCGGTGCGGCGGCGACGTCCAGTCGCCGACTCTGCTCTACAAGCGAGTTGGTCGCCCCGGCGTGACCAACTTTCACTTCGTGGTCAGGTAAGTATCCGTCGGAGGGTGCGAGCGCAATGCTCGCGCCCTCCGCGGAATCTTTTTTCTAACGGGGTTCACATTTTCGGTGTGGTTCAGTTCTGGATATTGGAACATAGCGAAAGTTTGAAGCGGTCAATAGAAATTATGAAAGAATCAAAACAGCACAATTTAATTATCGGCGCGCAAAGTCGCAATGCGGCGCAAATCTTGGCGATATTAGGCGCACTCTTTTTGGTATTCGCTTTTTCACTAAGCCAGTTTGGGCTTTTTGATGTATGGCGTCCCTTTTCATTTGATGGAATATTTTCGCATGTGTACGCCGAGGGCGACGGCGGAGGAGACGGCGGGAGCGCGGGGGGCGATAGCGGCAGCTCCGGCGGTGACGCCGGGGGAAGCGCTGGGGGTGATTCGGGCGGCGGTGCGGGAGGGGATTCCGGAGGAAGTTCCGGTGGAGCGGACGGCGCTAGCACAGGCGGCGATAGTGGCTCTTCCACTGGCGGCGACGGTTCCACATCTGCCGGCGGGGATAGTTCAACATCGGCCGGCGGCGATTCTTCAACGTCCGCTGGCGGGGATCCATCTGATTCTGCTGGAGGGGGTTCCAGCGAATCAGCGGGGGGGGATGGCGGTGATTCGTCCGGTGGTGATTCAGGCGGTAGTGTCGGCGGCGACATTGGTGGCGATGTGGGGATTCCGGTACCGACCTGCACGCTCTTGGTAGTGCCGAGCAGGATCGTGCTTGGAGAGAGTGTGACGATTTCCTGGGCTTCTACGGGCGCAACTTCCGGGTTTATTGATAACGGAATCGGCGCGGTGGCTCCCAGCGGGTCGCTGACATTCACTCCGCAGATCGCGGGTAACTTTCTAGGCACCGGCATATTTACCAATAGTCTTGGTACAAGCGCCGTATGTCCGGCCAGTTTGGTTGTGGACCAGCCGATTACAGAGGCACAGCCCGCGACGTTGCGCGTCGCTAAAGTTGTCATCAATAACGACGGCGGGACGCGCACGGCCGCTGATTTTCCTCTATTTGTGAATGCGGCGCCGGTTGTCAATGGCCAAACGAACACTTTTGCCCCCGGCGCTTATACGGTTTCCGAAACCAGCACTTCGGGTTACAGAGCATCTTTTAGCGGCGACTGCGGCGCTTCCGGGAACGTCTCACTTTCAGCCGGAGAGAATAAGAATTGCACTATTACTAATGACGATATTGCATCCCCGCAGCCGCAACCTGCAGCGCTCACGGTTATTAAGGTCGTAATCAATGACAACGGCGGCATAAGGCAGGTGTCGGATTTCGGGCTTTTTGTCGGCGCGACGCAGGTTGCGAGCGGGCAAACGAATAATTTTGCGGCGGGGAGTTACACTATTTCCGAAACCAATGCCGCGGGTTATACGGCATCGTTTAGCGGCGGCTGCGATGCCTCGGGGGGCATTTCACTTGCCGCCGGAGAAAATAAAACCTGCACGATTACGAATAACGACAATCCTCCGGTTATAACATCCGCGTCGCTTACAGTTATTAAAGTGGTAATCAACGACAACAGCGGTACCTCGACTGCCGCCAGTTTTCCGCTTTTTGTGAACGGAAATCCTGTGGCAAGCGGGAATGTCAATACGCTTACACCCGGAACCTATACCATCACGGAGACCAATCAGCCAAATTACACGGCTTCTTTCAGCGGTTCTTGCAACACAAGCGGCCAAGTAACGCTTGCCGCCGGAGAAAATAAAACCTGCACGATTACGAATAACGACAATCCTCCGGCGACTCCGCCATCATTGGTCTGCGCGATGTCGCTTAATCCCTCAACCATCGCGCCCTCAGCGAACTCAACGCTTTCATGGACTTCAAATGCTCTAGCGGCGGTTATTGATCAAGGCATTGGCGCGGTGGGGCCGAATGGCAGTACAACGGTTACGGCAATTGTAAGCACTACGTTCACCGGAATATTTTCAGATGCGGTCGCATCCACTACCTGCCAAGCATTGCTCACGGTTTCCACTGGCGGCGGAGGAGGAGGCGGCGGAGGCGGAGGCGGAGGAGGCGGCGGAGGCGGAGGCGGAGGAGGCGGTGGATCATCGCAGATTATCACGCTCACAAAGCAAATTCAGCCTCTTTCGTACATTAGTTTAAGCCAGATCCCTTACACAGGCGTTGGTGATAATGTCCAGGCGGTGATTTTCTTCGCAAATCTCGCGATTCTCTCGTGGTTCATCACGCGCTGGCTGGCAAAATCTTATCCTAAAATACCTCTTGGCCGGTTGGGTTTCTATCTGAACGAGCCAGAATCAGTCATTAATTACGAACCAGTCTCCGGAGCAGTTCTTGCTTCAGAGATTTTGCAAGAAACACACAGTAATCAATTCAATGTGCCAGCCGCAGCGCCCGTCGCAGTGCCCAAGGCAGAGCCCATTCCGGCCGAGATCCCCGTTTCCGGTTCGCTTATTTTTGCTTTCATTGGAGCACTGGCAAGAAAAGACGCCAATCAAGCATTCGCCTTTTTGCGCCGGTTGCAGATCTCCGGCCGTCCAATTGACCGGTTTATGACGGCTGTTGTTCAGGAACTGGCAGCGGTGTATTACTTCCGCATCGGCGAAAATATGGAGTGCGACAAGGATATTTTACGGCTCTTTGATGGTTGGGAAACTAAGGCGCTCGAGCGAATACTGATGAAGCTCTTAAACGCCATCGACGGCAGTTTCGAATCGCCCTTCGTTGGGTCGAAGCTGGCGGTGATGGAAACGAAGTCGCTCGCGGTCTAAATTGTTCGCGGTAAAGACGTCCCGAGTGGGCTCGGGGCGTTTTTGCTGTCTCTGATCATCGAATCCGTGATATTCTGGGACTGGGCCCCGCGGGAACGGGGCACGTGAATACAAAGATGAAATTATCGAAACTCGAAATTTCGGGGTTTAAGTCGTTTGCTAAGACCGTGACGCTGGGATTTCCCGTTGCGGTTTCCGCTATTGTTGGACCGAACGGGTCGGGCAAATCGAATGTGGCGGAAGCCATCCGCTGGGTATTGGGGGAGCAATCCATGAAGTCTTTACGCGGCAAGCGCGGAGAGGATTTGATTTTCAACGGTTCCGACAAAGCGGCGAAGCTCGGCAAAGCCTCGGTTACACTCGTTTTTGACAATGCCGATGGCCGCATCCCGCTGGATTTTCCGGAGGTGCGCATCGGCAGGAAGATTTTCCGCGATGGAACGAACGAATATCTTCTTAATGACTCGGTGGTGCGCCTCAAGGATATCGTTGAGTTGATCGCGCGGCTGGGTCTTGGCGAAACCAAGCACAATATCATCGGCCAGG
>CAYRYI010000026.1:0-8312 GCA_964428455.1 uncultured Candidatus Saccharibacteria bacterium | reverse complement strand
GACAGGTGCCGTTTTGAGCAAAGCAGCCTGTGGTGGCGTTGATGCCGTTGGCGAAGGTGGAGGTGCCTGATCCTCCGACATTGATGACTCCTATGGTTTCAATGACTCCTGTAGTTGTTGTTGCCACTCCAACTCCAAGGCCGCCCAAGAGATAGACATTCCCGGCGCCCCCAATGGATAGGGTTTGAGCAGGCGAAGTGGTGCCAAGGCCGATGCGGTAGTTGGTTGAGTCAAAGGAGAGGAATGGAATAGCGGATGATGATGTCGCAAACGAAAACGCATTCACCGCGGATGGAATCGTCGTTGTTGAAGACGATGCATGAATTATATTGATGCCGGACAGAAGTATGGAGTTTTGGTTGGAGAAAGCGGTAGTGGTGGCGGCTATAGATAACAGGGCTCCCGGAGTGGTTGTCCCGATGCCGAGATACCGGGCGGAAAGGTTGCCATAAAGGGTGTCTCCAAGATTCAAGAAGTTGCTGGTGGCGGAGGTGGGAGCATCAGCGTCATGCCCGATAATTAGGTTGTTGGCGCCGGTGGTAACGGTGTCTCCCGCGCGATAGCCGATGAAGATATTGTTGTTGCCGGTGGTAAGCCCGTATCCCGCGCCGTACCCGATGCCGATGGATGATGAGGCGGTAGTTTGGGATCGAAGCGCTTGATAGCCGAGAGCGATAGAGGCAAGACCGGTGGAATTCGAATTGAGAGCCTCATATCCCAGCGCCACCAATCTGCTCCCAGTTGTATTGGAAAGGAGAGCGTTCGAGCCGATCGCCGTATTCATGTCTCCGCTGATATTGGCGGAAAGCGCCGATACGCCAAGCGCCGCATTGGAACTGCCGAGGGTGTTAGAGGTTAGCGCCTGAAAACCAACGGCTGAATTCAAATTGCCGGTGGTGTTTGATTGAAGCGCGGCCATGCCAAGAGCCGAATTATAACTGCCGGAGGTGTTGGCATAGAGTGCCTGAAGACCAAGCGCGGAATTATCGTTGCCGATGTTATTGGAATAGAGCGCCTGATAACCAAGAGCTGAATTGGAACTGCCTAGCGTGTTCGAGTAGAGAGCCTGCGGACCAACGGCTGCGTTGAAATTGCCGGAGGTATTCGAGTAAAGCGCTGAAGCGCCAACTGCTAAATTCGACCCGCCGATAGAATTTGATGCAAGGGCCTGATAGCCGACGGCGGAGTTATTGTCACCGGTGGTGTTCAATGAACCCGCGCCATATCCCACGAAAGTGCCGTTGATGCCCCCCGCTGCGCTGTTCACATTATTAACCCCGGCATTAAAACCGATGAAAGTATTCGCGATGGCTGAATCGGGAATAGCGGCGAAGGCGGTGGAGCCCATAATCTGGAGAGCGGAGGTGGATGAAAGAGCATTCCAGGTTGTGGCCATACCGATGCCCGAAATCGCGAGTGTCGCGCCGGGAGAGGTGGTTGAGATACCAACTCTGGTATTTGCGGTGTCCAGCGTGAATAGCGGAATCGCCGAAGTTGAGGTGGCGATTGAAAAGGCGTTCACGAGAGAAGAGGGAATCGTGCTCGTGCTCGATGAGGCATAGACAAAGTTATCCAAGCCGTAAAGAATCGTGCGGTCTGCGAGGTTGGTCGAAGTGGCGGCGATGGAGAATAACGCTCCGGGAGTTGAAGTGCCGATGCCGAAGCGGGCGTTCGCAAGATACAATGGAGGATTAAGAACTCCTGCGCCCGCACCGCAATCAGCCGCAGCTACGCCCACCACTCCTTGGTTGGTGATATTGAGGCATTGGGTGCTCGTGTTGCCGAGATTCGAAATGGTAAGCATGGAGGTAGAAGCTGTTCCGTTGACCTGAAGAAGCCCCGAAACATACCCCGCCGTAGAACTGGAGTTGGTAACTGTTAAATTCGCGAGCGAGAGACCCGTGCCTTGGGCTTGAGTGAACAGCAGGTTTTGGAGAGACGAGGAGGCGGTAGTAGAAGTAGCCGTGATCCAGCCCACGGTTGGTGAAGATGATGCCGAGAGAGCCCCTGTGCCGTTACCGAATAGGAAGCCGCCGGATGAAAAGGAGGTAGCACCCGTGCCACCGTTCGCCACCGAGAGAGTGCCGGCGGAGATCACTCCTCCCGAGGCGGAGAGAGCGCCGCTAAATCCCGTGAGAGTAAGTCCGGCGAAGGTGGGACTAGCCGAGGTGCGGATATCCTGGATGGTATCCAAAACCCCAGCGGAGTTTTGCAGCGAGTTGCCGGTGAGGTCAGAAAACCTCTCGCCGTTGATCCAGAAGCTGGCGGCGACAAGGTTGGTGGTGGTGGCGTTAGAGGTCGTGAGGTTGGCTAAGGAAAGTCCCGTGCCTTGGGCTTGGGTAAAGAGAAAATTCTGGAAACTGCTTGAGGCGGCGGTGGAGGTAGCCGCGATAGTGCCTGTTAGGAGATTGCCGATGGAAGAGGTTGATAGCGTGGCGTAATTGACTTGCAGATAGGTAGAAGTTGCGGCTGTGGAGGTTGAGTTCACCATCGAGAGATTAGTGATGGATGATGAGGCATTCACAATGATCCCCACTGTTGAGGTCGGGGTGATGGCGTCGGTGCCACTGAAGGTCCAGTTGGAAGCCCCCGCGCCTGATTCACTGGCGCATGAGAACTGATTGGTGGAACTTGACCAGAGAAGTTTGTTGAGAGCTCCACTGCATGAAGCGAGGCCGGCGCCGGTTAAGGTGTTTGCGATGTTTAGATTGGAGGTGGTGGCGTTGGCCGCAATGAGCGAAGTCGAATATAAGTTCGTCGAGGTCGAGTTAGTGGCGTTTAAGTTAGTGGCGAAGAAGTTGGTTGAGGTAGCCGAGGTGGAGGTGGCAAGAATCATCGTTACGTTGGCGATGGTGGAGGTGCTCGAGTTTGAGAGGATGCCGCCGGTGAGGGTAGAGAGACCGCTAACATCAAGTGTTGACAAGAGCGACGCTCCTCCCGCGACAGATATTGTGCCAGTGGCTGTTAAATTCCCGCCAATAAAAGCGTCGCCGCCAACGGTCAGGAGTGTTCCAAATGTCGTCGTGCCGATCCCAAGCCGATTATTTGCAGTATCAATAACGAGAAAACCCGCTGACCCGACTGTTGTTGCCGCTGTATAGTACGCCAAGCGATTGGCCGTTCCCGCACCGACACCTCCGGAACCGCAGCCGGAGCATGTACCGCTAATCGAAATATTTTGCACCTGAATGTCGCCGGCAACTTGTAAATTATTCGCTGACGTAGTTGCGGCACCGATTCCGACGCCGCCGGTGAAATAAGCGGATCCTGCGACGGAAAATAATTGTGAGGGCGAGGTTGTGCCTATCCCAATGTTGCCGGATGTTTGCTCTACAACAAATTGATTTGTTCCAATTGCAAAACCGCCGGTTGAAATTGTTGAAGTGGCAGAAGTTGAGGTTGCGGAAAAGCTGGTGAACGTCAAAGAGCCGGCATTGGTCAGATTAAATCCGCCGCCGTCAATATTTGATGCCCATGGTGTTTGCACGCCGCCTCCGCCGCAACCGGTGCAGCTGCCCGTTACAGTGAGATTAGTGAATGTCGCAGACGGCGCCGTGATCGTACCGCTCGTAACCGACAAATTCCCGGAACGGACTGTCGCGCCGTTATCAATGTTGATGGCGTTTAACTCATCAATCCGCTGCGAGAGCGTAACCATCCTGATCGATGAATCTGAAATGCGAGAAGTAGTTGTTAAGACGCCCTGAAGGGCTGCGAGTTCCGCGCGAAGCTTGTTAACTTCGATCTGGGTCACCTCCATCAGTTCTAACCGCAACCTCCCCACATCGCCCGGAACGAAAGTTTCAATTCTTTCAACTATCTGCTTGACAGGCGTTACCACCTGTTGGACAACAACTTGGGTCTTTTCCGTATCCACGGTTTTGGATTTCTCGACCTCAACTACGAAGTCAAAATCCCCAGGGGCCGGGGTTACAGTCTCACGCAGCCCCGAACCGATAAAGAATCTTGCAAAAAGTGGCTGGAGATTAGAGAAAAGTCCTGATACTAAGTTGGCCCCGGGTTGGGTCCTATACCCGTCCAGCAATGTTGCCAAACTGCGGGTATAGTCGCTGCCTAAATAACCAAAAACTTGACCAAAGATACGGCTAAAATGATACGTATCATTCCCTAACCCCTCTAAAATGACTAAGCTTAGCCCATCAAGTTTTTGAAGGATATCAGCTATTGGTTCAAGAAGCGCCCCCTGACCAAAACGGCCCTGATCTGAGGGAACAGAGCCCTTGCTAAACAGTGCGGAAAAACCATGAACCGCTCTTGACAAGTTTCTGGCATCGCCAAGCCCAGCCAACAAAACAAACGAGCCGAGTCCCGCAAGAATTGCCGCGCCAACAGCCATTTTCGGAATTAATTTGGCGTATCGATGGATGGACAAATCGCCGGGAGTTTTTGATTCTTTTTTAGGCTTATTGGCTAGCGCTTCTTCTCTTTCTTTATTTAGGAAATAAACTAAATTTTCCTTAGCGGCTGAATGTAAAACGCCCCCAGAAGAAAATATTTTACGGCTGCTCTCTCTGTGCCGACTTTCAGCTGATATTTCAAGCGGTTTAACGTCAACGGCAATTTTATTAAATGCAATTTTTTTCTTCTTTCTGGAATGATTTGCCAGATAATCATCCAGATCAGTTTCTGTAATAAACCAATCACCTCTGTCTTTTGTCCCACGCAAAACATTCCGGTTGATAAGAACACGCAAGTAATTCTGATCTATTCCGGAATATTGAGATGCTTCTCGAAGACTTATCAATCGTTGCTCCATTTTTCAATTGATACGCTAACGTATCTTTATGATACCATCTGATTTCAGAAATTAATTTAATTTTGTTGTGGATAAACTGTAAATTTTAAAAATGATACGTTAGGAGATTCCACAGCACATTGAAAAGCTAATTGCCCGTATCATGAAAAATATGATTCCTTTATGGCTCTGACGTTAGATCGAGAGCTAAGACACAGACTTTAGCAATAGACAATGCAAAATTAAAGCTGATAAACTTCTTGTTGCAAGAAATCCAGTCAAATTATCAATTAAAATCATTTATATCAGTTATTTAAGAGTTAATATTTCATTTTTTCGCTATAGCATTATATTGAAATTATCTGCTATTGTGATAAACATATATATTTAACGAGCTAAAATGAAAATCCCCCGGACCAGGGGATTTTCATGGGCATGATGCCAGTATCTCTATTTTAGCTTAAAAAACCGACGCACGGCCATCTCGCTTCTGCCGAGAGATCGCGCCTCAACGAATGTCACAAGCCCTTGAACCTCAAAATACTCTTCGATAAATTGAACCTCATCCCGGCAATCGGCGAAGTGGCAAGAGACGCTTTTTTGCAGCTGGTAGAAACCCATCAGCTTTAGCTTCTTCGACATCGCGTCTCTTGCGCGTTTCTTGCCCTCGGGAATATCGAACATCACAATGCGCCAAATGCCATCCCACCGCTGCGAGCCGATAAGCTCCAGATTCTCTATATCGTACTGCCTTAGTCTTTTTTCACCGAGCGGCGTAATGCGCAAAACGCTCTTATCATCCCCAACATGATGATCTATGCACCGGAGGCGCCGCAACCGGTCAACCGCAATACGGATATTGTTCCTCCGGCGGCGCCCAATGCCGCGCACCTCGAGATGCGGCAGAAAAACCGCCGAAAGGCTTGCCCCTTTATAGCTGGGGATTTGCATGGGGTGATCGTTTAATACACGCAGAATTTCGTGCGTGATTCTGCCCTTTTTTAGATTCTCTCCCCTTTCGACGGTGATTTTGGGCATGGCTGCCAATGAGGTCTCTAAACCAATGACTGGTAGGTTATCAAAACAAACGAATAATTCAATGATGCGCTATCGCTCGTGTCTGTATAAACTGTTAATAATTCGTGATAACTTGGCTAATTTTGAAATAGCACAAAGCCTCCCGGGCATAAGACCGTGAGATTTCATTGGCGTGATATTCTCTTATAGTCCCTCCTCTTTCAACCGTTCAATCTGGCCGCGTAGGTGCTTGGGCACTCTTCTTGGGATATCCACAGATATCTCAACCAGGAGGTCGCCGTGCGAGTATCCTCTGGCTTCCGGCGCTCCCTTGCCGCGAATCCGAAGGATATCGCCCGATTGCGTACCCTCGGGAATTTTTAAACTTATCGCACCCTCGAACGTGTCAACTGTCACGGTATCTCCCAAAATCGCCTGCGAAATTTTTATGGGGAGCTTCATCAATAAATCATCACCTTGGCGGCGGAAAATTTTGTGCGGTAAAACTTTGATCCTGACGTAAAGATCCCCGGGCGCGCTCGTTGAGCCGGCCGCCTCGCCCTTTCCGGAAAGCTGTAGGGTATCTTCATGCTTGATGCCTCTGGGAATCACAATCTCGATTTCTTCTTCCCGCTCCGCGAGTCCCCTCCCGCCGCAGACCGAACAGGATCTTACGTGAACCTCGCCCTTTCCCTTACAGCGCGCACATGTCTCTACCCGCGTCATTGACCCCAAAAACGTACGCGTCGTTTTTTGAACGCTGCCGGTGCCTGCGCACTCTTTACACTTATCAGATTTTGAACCAGGCTCACTGCCGGCGCCAGCGCAGTGTGCGCATCGGACTGTCCGCTGGAAACGAGCTAGCTCTTTTCCTCCCAAAATACTTTCTTCAAACGGTATCGCGAGTTCTAAAATGATATCCTTGCCGCGACGGCGCCTGCTACTAGTGCGCTCGTCCTGAAATCCAAAAATCCCCGCGAAAATATCGTTGATATCAAAGGCCTCACCACCGGCGTTTCCGCCAAAATCAAAATTAACTCCGCCGCCGCGGCTTTTGCCAAAAATATCCTCCCACTGAAATCCGCCGCCGGCTCCGCCGAAACCCGAAGCGGCATCAAAAGCGCGACCGAATTGGTCGTAGTGCCTGCGTTTTTTTTCGTCGCCCAATGTCTGGTAAGCCTCGTTCAATTCCTTAAACTTCGCCTCGTTTCCACCGCCCTTGTCCGGATGGTGCTGATGGGCAAGTTTCCTGTACGCCTTCTTTATCTCTTCCGAGGTGGCATTCCGCGGCACACCCAATATTTCATAATAGTCCTTGACCATGCTAACTAGTATTTACCGACTTATAAAGATAAACGCGACACCTCTACGGTAATTGTCTCCTCTTGAAGCAAAGCGGCCTTTTTAGCCATCCATACCAAAAGCGGCATCAGCGCTATCGTAACCCAATACATGGCAATCGAGATTGCTTTTAACCCGAAAAACAGCCCTGCCGCCAGCACAATTCCCATAAAACGCACGTAGGGACCGGCAAGCTCCATGGCTTTCTTGTTCGCCAGATCATAAAATACGTCGCCAATGCGCTCATCGCCCCTTAACGTAAGCCCCAATTGATTCGAAAGCTCACGGCGTTGCTCTTCTATATAGTATAGTGTCTCTCCGGCGGGCAAGCTGACTGATGCGCTCTTACCGCCGGCGGATGCTTGAGACCTTACGAGCTCTTCCAACAGCGCGTCAACATTTTTGTTCGGATCGACAACGATCCGCTGCGGGAAAAGCTGAACCAGCGACCCGCTGATATACGGCAGCGCCATATCGAATGCCTTCTTAGGAATTAAAACGAGATGCTGGTTTCCTTTTGCGCCGACATAATAAAAAAGGGACGATAGAACAGCCACGGCCGTAAAAAACATCGGAAGCCCTACTCGCAGGGGCCGATGCGTATGCGACGACAAATTGGTCTTGGCTTCTCTTCGAGTAAGCCAGCAAGACAAAACCCCGAAAACGCACGCCATCAAAAACACCGAAAGAGCCCACACATTCTTGGGCAGGAAAAAGACGGCTGACCCAAACGGAATCAAAAGCGACGAGTATGCTACAAGCCCGGATCCTATAAAGAGAACCGAAAACGCAAACAACAGCGTGAAAACCGCGAATAGAGCCGAGCCCAGGTAATAAGATTGGTAGAAAAGCACCGTAATCATTGCCGTGACCCCCGCGACCGCCGACGCCGAAGCAACGGCAATGCCCTTGCCTGTAATCATGAATCTCCGATCAGATTGCGAGAACGTTCTGTTCATGCGCGAAGAAATACTTAGCAATGGGTTGAGTCCGAGTTGTTTGCGTCGCCGTGTTAGTGAAACCACGCGGCCAGCCTATTGGGAAGTATTATCGTCCTTCTCGGGCTTCTCTTCAAACTCCGCGTCTTTGACGTTATCCGGCTGTGGTTCTTGTGAAGAAGGCGGCTCCTGCGATTTATAAAGAATCTCGCCAATCTTGGAAAGCGACGCGGACAACTCCCGCGACGCCTTCTCGACGG
>CAYRYI010000025.1:3734-8556 GCA_964428455.1 uncultured Candidatus Saccharibacteria bacterium | reverse complement strand
CCGCGCAAATGGAGTTATTCTTCCTTCCTCAAAGCGAGTTTTGTTCCTAACTTGGGGAGAAAGACTCTCAGCGATGAGTGGGTCCAGCGCGATGGACAGATCAACGCTCCGCATATCCATTTCCCAGACTCGAGACACGGCTTCAGCGCCCATTTTGAGATCATTTATCCTCCAGAGTTAGGAGAGACATGGCGCTTGCGTCCCGTAAACAACCAAACGGCGTGCTACCCGTTTCTGAGGCACCTTTGCCGTGAACGCTACGGGTTGTAGCTCCCGCACGGCACAGCCATACTCCCGCCGACGACGTGAAGTCACGTCGGCGGGAGTTTTTTTCTTGTCGGACTTGTTTCTTGAATCTTGTCGCTTTAGGCTTAGGTGTATGGACTGGCGCACCAAAAAACAGCTTACGATTTTAGCTGGTGTATTCTTTGCATTTTTCATCGTGCTTTTCGCCATTGCCCTTTCGGTTTTTTACAGTCCCGGGTCGTGCGCCGACAATAAAAAGAATCAGAGTGAGGAAGATGTGGATTGCGGCGGGCCGTGCACGCCCTGCGCTTTCAAGCAGCTGCGGCCGGTTGAGGTATTTTTCGCGCGCTTCATAGAGGTGCGTCAGGGGAATTTCGATATTGTGGCCGAGATCCGAAATCCCAATGAGCACTTAGCCGGCAATCCGCTAGTTTACCGGGCGCGGCTTTATGACGATAAAAACGCGGAAGTCGGCCGGCGCGAAAATATCACCTACATTGATCCAAATGATCGGATTTATATCATCGAGAGCAATTTTCTCACGGAGCGCAATGTAGTGCGGGCGGTTATTGAAATCCTTGATGACGAAACCAAGTGGGAGTACACAAACGAATTGCGCCCCGATATTACGATTGGCAGGAAAAATTATGAAGTGGTTGCCGTTAATGGCCGCGAAACAAGCCGGGTGGCGGCAGAGCTCGCGAATCACTCCGCCTATGCATATCGCTACGTTGAGGTACGGGCGGCGCTTCTTGACATTGACGGGAATATCGTCGGGGTTGCCAAAACCATTGTCCAGAATGTGCGCCCTGGAGAGCCGCGCCCGATTGAACTTTCCTGGCCCAGAAAGATTGAAACCGGAGTCTCCCGTATAGACATAGAGGCGCGCGCCAACTGGCTCGATCCATCGAATATCGTCGCTCCCTAGGGATATGAGATTTTTTGCATATGACCTCGCCAGGAGATTCGATTGGCTCTTGGCCGCGGCAGTTTTTATCTTGCTTCTTGTTAGTCTCTTGACGCTGGCGGGGCTTTCTTCCGCCTCCCCGTTTCAGTTTTTTCAGCGGCAGGTTTTATGGACAATTGTGGGCGCGGGAATCTTTCTTCTAGTCTCTTTTTTTGATTACAGGAGGCTTCGCAGTTACAGCGGTTTTTTGCTAGCCGTCTATCTTTTTCTTGTTTCGGCGCTTGCGGTTCTTTTGTTTTCCGGCGCTAGGGTGCGCGGCGTTGTCTCGTGGTTCCATATCGGTTCGTTTGCGATTGAGCCGGGGGAGTTTGTGAAAATAATCCTTATCGTGATTCTTGCGAAGTATTTCTCGCGCCGGCACGTAGAGATCTATCGCCTGCGGCATCTCATAATTTCCGGCGTTTATGCTGTGCTGCCCATCGGCCTTATTCTTTTGCAGCCCGACTTGGGAACGGCGGTGATCCTCGGATCGGTTTGGCTCGGCATCGTGATTTTTTCGGGAATTCGCCTTAAGCACCTTGCGGCTTTCTCTGTTCTTTTTGTAGCTGTCGCGATAATTTCTTGGAGTTTTCTATTTGCCCCCTATCAGCAAAGCCGCATCATTTCGTTTTTAAATCCCTGGAATGATCCGCGAGGTACAGGATATAACGCCATCCAATCAATGATTGCGGTAGGTTCGGGAGAATTGTGGGGCAAGGGGCTGGGCTACGGCTCGCAGACTAGATTGCACTTCTTGCCGGAGCCGGCGACTGATTTTATTTTCGCGGCGTTCGCCGAGGAGTGGGGATTTGTCGGAGTTCTCTTTCTTTTATCGGTGTATGGAGTAATTTTCTGGCGGCTGTTTCGTATTGGGATGCGTGCAGGAGACAATTTCGCGCGGCTCGCGATTCTGGGGATCAGTATCGTAATCTTTACGCATATTTTCATCCACGTCGGCATGAACGTCGGGATTCTTCCGATTACCGGCATTACGCTACCGTTTGTCTCATATGGCGGCTCTTCGATATTAACCGCCATGGTTCTGGCGGGACTTGCGGAGAGTATAGCAATCCGGTCATTGAAAAGTGGAAGACAGGCCGAAACAGAGGGGATTCTTGCTTAGGCTAGCTGCTGATCTCTCGATTCCTAGCCGCCGAGCTAAACCTCTAGTGGCTAGTGGCTAGTGGCTAGGCTATACTGGGGATAGAGCTAAATTAGTCCTTAGTTAATGGTTATTGTTATCGGTTATGGGTCCTGGTTATTTGCTAAACTGAAACTGAAACTAACGACTAAAACCAAAAACTACTTAACTAAAAACCGGAATGATCTACCTTGCCGCTGACCATAGGGGGTTTGCGTTAAAAGGGGCCATTAAGGCCTGGCTGCTTGAAACTGGCTACGAAGTTAGAGATCTGGGAGCCCCCGAATTGGATATCTCCGACGATTATCCCGATTTTGCGGTGGCGGCCGCAGAAGCATTGGTAAAAGATTTTGACCACGGCAAAGCGATACTTATCTGCGGTTCGGGGCATGGCATGGATATGGTCGCAAATAAATACAAAGGAGTCCGCGCGGCCATCTGCTTTAACACCAGTGTCGCCAAGCAGTCGCGCGAGCATGAGAATGCCAACGCATTGGTACTGGCGGCGGATTGGCTGAAGGAAGATCAAGCGGTTGAGATCGTGAAAACTTGGCTGAATACGGAGTTCGACGACGCCGAACGGAATGAGAGAAGGTTGGGGAAGATGAGAGAAGTGGAAGAGAAAAATCTAAAATAAAGGATTATGTCTCGTGCCCTTGCATATTACTTTCTTTTACTCCTGTCGGCGGCTTGGCTACTCCTGGGGCTTTTGCCTTTCAGTGGTCTCGGTTTGTATCCCTTTCCCGCGTCTCAGCTTTATTGGATAACCTACATAGTTCCTTCGTTTAACAGCCTTTTCCATTTAGTCGATTTGCCTGAGAGTAGATTTGTATTCTTTATGTGGTTTCCCGTAGCTCTCTTTGGGTTTCTGGGGTTAGCCGCTCTTTTATTATTGAAGAGGATCCCCCGTGTCATCTACGTATGGCTGGTTATTCTTCTAATTTATTTTGTGGCAGCCAGTGTCAGCCTTTATGAGGTGTTTACGTTTGGATTGACAGGTGAGCATGGCCTTTTCTTTCTTGTTATTTCCGTTTGTATGTTTTTATCAGTGTATCGTTTGTGGGTGGATAAGGTGGTATGACTGAAATCATCCCCGCCGTTAACGCGGCTGATTGGCGAACCGTTGAGGAACGGATTAAACTTGTCGAGCCGCACGTGCGGTGGGTGCATTTGGACGTAGCCGACGGAACATTTACGCCGAATGTGTTGTGGCATAACTCAGATGATCTTAAGAGCCTGAAAACGCCGCTTCAGCTGGAAGTGCATTTAATGATTAAAAATCCTGGAGCCGCGATTAATGACTGGATCGCGGCTGGCGCTAAGCGCATTATCGTGCATGTTGAAGCCATGCGCGACTTTGACGAGATCAAGCGTAAATGTGACGTCGCCAAGGTGTTTTTGATGCTTGCGATAACGCCGGAAACGTCATGGACCATACTTGTTCCGTATTTGCGCAGGCATATTGTTTCTTTCCAAATTCTTGCCGTGCATCCCGGGGCTTCGGGCCAACAATTTATTGATGACTCGATTGGCTCATCGCGGGAGACAAACTATATCGAATCTAGTTACGAAAAAATCAGGCGGCTTCGTGAGCAGTGCTCTTATTGCGATATTGAGGTGGACGGCGGGATTAAAGTCGGTATTGCGAAGAAGTGCCGCGAGGCGGGTGCGAATCTTTTCTCGGCGGCGTCGGCAATTTTTGAGACGTCCGATATACCCAAAGCGATTGAAGATTTAAAACGGGATGCTGCGTAGTTCAATGGCTGTTACATGAGGCCGATTGAAGTAAAACGAATGAGCCGAGAGTCTTTTTTGTGAATTCATTACTGGGGGAGGATTTGGTAGAATCAAAATCATGGTGCATCTCCACGAAGAAAAATTAAAGTTTCTTGAAGAAACGGCCAATAAAACCCGTCAATCTATTATCGAGATGTTGGTAGAAGCTGGGAGTGGGCATTCAGCGGGGCCTTTGGGCATGGCGGATGTGTTTACCGCCATGTATTTTCACATCTTGGCGCATGACGCTAAAAATCCCGATTGGGAGGGGCGGGATCGTTTGGTTCTTTCAAATGGCCATATTTGTCCCGTGCTTTACGCCACCATGGCGCACGCTGGGTATTTTCCTGTTGCAGAATTGAAAACACTGCGGAGGTTCGGAACTAGACTCCAAGGGCATCCCCACAGGACCGCATTGCCGGGGATTGAAACAACCTCTGGCCCGTTAGGCTCCGGTCTTTCGCAGGCTGTCGGCATGGCGCTTGGGTTTCGTATGGATAAGAAACTTAGCTGGGTCTACTGCCTGACCTCCGACGGTGAGCATGACACGGGAAATATTTGGGAAGCGGTGATGCTCGCGGGCAAAAGCAAGCTTCATAACCTGATTCAAATTATTGACCGCAACAATATCCAAATTGACGGGAACACGGAAGACATAATGCCACTGGAGCCGCTTCGCGCCAAATATGAGGCGTTTAACTGGCATGTCTTGG
>CAYRYI010000025.1:0-3724 GCA_964428455.1 uncultured Candidatus Saccharibacteria bacterium | reverse complement strand
GGAAGTGGACGGGCATAATTTTGACCAGATTGTGTCGGCTGTCGAGGAGGCCAAAGCGATCTATGAAAAACCGAAGCTGATTATCGCTCACACCATTCCGGGGAGGGGTGTAGACTTTATGGAGCGGGATTACAAATGGCACGGTATTCCGCCGAATCGCGAACAAGCGAAGGTCGCCTTAGACGAGCTCCGGACGCTGGGTGGTAAAATTCAAAGCGAGCACCAGTAGCGCAAAATTTTCAATTTACAATTTTTAATTTTCAAACGGATATCAAAATTATAGATTTGGCAATTGATTCATTGTAAATTGATTGAAAATTGATAATTGAAAATTACTAATTTACTTGCCATGTCTCTCAACCCATACACCAAATCAATCGAAACCAAGCTTTACTTCATAGTTTTTGCCCTGTTTTCATCTTTTCTCACGATAATGATTTATAACTTCTCACTCGATACTGTAGTAACAAGCGATTTAACTATTGACGAGGAAATCAACATGCTTCTTCGGCATCGGGGTGCGGCAGGTAATAATAAGAAGTTTCCGCAAGAAACTAGGGATATAAATGATGATTATGAGCGTTAGTAATGCTTTGTGCCGGTAAAGAGAATAGAGTGTTCTTTATAATTATAGATTCGTTTAAATCACATTGTAATTTTTCACTTTTCATTTTTAATTTTCAATTTACTACCATGCCCGTAAATCCCGCCGCAAAGTTAGTTCAGAATCTTCTTGATCTAAAATCAATCGAGCAAAAGCTAACAAGGAACGGGCATACGCGGAGTCTGACTGAAGCGGCTCAAGATCAGATTTTCGGAAACATGTCAGCTGAAGAGAAAATCCGGCTAATGAGTCGCTTCTATCGCTTCGCGCGATCATTACGGAACTCACATTCTTATGGAACAAGAAAAGCTTCTCGCTGATATTGCCGCTATTTTGCATCGCCTGCAGATTCCATATCTGATCACTGGCGGAGTTGCTGTGGTTGTTTGGGGGCGGCCGCGTTTTACGGCTGATATTGATCTTGTGGTTGAAATTGCGCCTCGGAAGCTAGCGCCTCTTGCCAGCGCCCTGCGGGCGATTGATAAAGACGTGTATCTTGACGAACGAATGATGCAGAAAGCCCTGGAGACGCAAGGCGAGTTCAATTTCATTCATCCCGCCAGTGGACTTAAAGTCGATTTTTGGGTTTTGACACGTTCAATGTTTGATAAGGAACGTATGAGGCGTCGCGTGCGCCGCCGTTTTATCGGGTCCAATATTTACTTGAGTTCTCCCGAAGATCTCATTTTGATAAAACTTTTATGGTATAAAAAGACTGAATCCACGAGGCAATTGGAAGATATTGAATCAGTGATCCAAATTCAAAAAAAGCTGAATTGGCGTTACATGTGGAAATGGGCTAAATTGCAGGGGACGTATCATATATTAAAACAGCTATGGCAGACCAAAAGAAAATAGGCGGTTTCGGACTCATCGGCATCCTGATTGTCATAGCTGTGATCGCTCTTGCCAGCGGCGGGGGATTGTATTGGAACGAGACAAAAAAACAGCAGTCATTTTTGCAAACCGGGGCGGATGTAATTAAGCGCGCCGAAGAATTGAAGAAGGAAATCGAATCCCGCCAAAAATCAATTTATGGAGGTTCAACCTCCATAAATTCGAATGTGGATACCTCTGAATGGAAAACATATCGGAACGAGAAATATGGGTTTGAGGTGAAGTATCCAACTTTCAA
Source organism: uncultured Candidatus Saccharibacteria bacterium (assembly GCA_964428455.1). GTDB lineage: Bacteria > Patescibacteriota > Minisyncoccia > Sungbacterales > JACQCQ01 > JACOZA01. Next base: position 1,985 of record CAYRYI010000025.1, on the reverse strand, counting down.
AACTGATTCAAAAATTGAAGAAAAAGATCAATTTATTTATTTTGATTATCTTTCTCCGTCCGGTATCGGCTTTTTAAATAATTTTGCTATTGGAATTTCTAAGAATGATAATAGAGTTGACTTTGTGAAGTGGTTCGACACGACCGGCTCCTTGGTTCAATTTGATAAAGAAAAATTAGATAATGGGGGTGAGATATACACTATTATTGGTCCTGTTTCTGATGAGGCTTTTGAGCGCTATGGGCCATTATCGTCGCAATATTTTGTTTCTCCTGCACAAGACTTGATTTTATCCATTTCGCAATCTCATGACCATGACCTTAACTACTTTGTGGGATCAAATAACGACATTCACGAATTATTCAGAAACATATTCTCAACTTTCAGACCGATAAAATAAGTATGCCCGCGAATCCACAAATGCATTTAGTAGAGAATCTCCTCGACCTAAAATCCATCGAACAAACGCCGACGCGGAACGGCTACGGCTCGCCCTCCCAACTTTTTCGATGATGTGGTACGCGTACATTCTTCAGAGTAAGAGAGATAATGAATTGTATGTTGGGATGACAAATGACTTAAGAAACCGTGTAACTATGCATAATGCGGGTAAAGTCTTTGCCACTCGGTTCCGATACCCTTTGGTATCTATATATTATGAGGCACACGATAATAAATATGATGCAGCGGCGCGTGAACAATTCTTGAAGACGGGGTGGGGTAAAAATTGGATCAAGAAGAATTTAAGATATCACTTCAAATCGAAAAAGTTGGGAGGGTGAAAGCTTATTGGACAAGACCTATGCCGATCAATCCTAGGGCACAACTTGTAGAAAATATTCTGGATTTACGGAGTATTGAACAGAAACCAACCAGAGATGGGTATGGGCAAGGTCTTGCCCGTGCGGGGGAGGAAGACCCGCGGATTGTGGCACTTTGCGCGGATCTTACCGAATCCACGCGGACTGAAATTTTTGCCAAGAAGTTTCCTGAACGCTTTATCGAGATTGGGGTTGCCGAACAAAACTTGGCGGCGGTGGCATCGGGGCTGGCGGCGGTCGGGAAAATTCCGTTTATCTCGTCATATGCGATGTTTTCCCCTGGGAGAAATTGGGAGCAGATTCGCACCACGATCTGCTACAACAATCAGAACGTTAAGATTGTCGGCGCGCACTCGGGAGTTTCGGTGGGACCCGACGGGGCGACACATCAGGCCATTGAGGATATCGCGATCATGCGCGTGATTCCAAACATAGTTGTGCTTGCGCCCTGTGATGTTGAGGAGGCGCGCAAAGTTACATTAGCCGCGGCAAAATTTGCGGGGCCGGTTTATATGAGGTTTACTCGCGAAAAAACGCCGGTATTTACTACTGATGAAACACCGTTTGAGATAGGTAAGGCGCAGATTTTCTGGTACTCTAACTTGGAAACGGGGTTTCCAAGTGGAAACCCCGTTTCCAAGAAACTTGATGTGGCGATTATCGGGTGCGGCCCATTGGTGCATAATGCGATTCTTGCGGCAGACGCGTTGGAGTCGGGCGGGCTAGCGGTACGCGTAATAAATTGCCCCAGCGTGAAGCCGCTGGATGAGGTGACGATTCTTGAGGCCGCGAGAGATGCGGGAGCGGTTGTTACCGTGGAGGAACATCAAATCGCCGGCGGCATGGGATCGGCGGTTGCGGAGTTTCTCGCAAAGACCCATCCGATTCCGATTGAATTTATTGGCGTTCAAAACCGCTTCGGCGAATCCGGTTTACCCTCCGAACTTTTAGACCATTTCGGAATGGGGGTAGCGCATATCATTGATGCGTCTAGACGTGTATTAAGCCGAAAGTTGAAATAAGATACATATATGCAGAAACGGTATGATCTTATCGCGATAGGCGACGTGGTAACCGACGCTTTCATTCAACTGAAAGAGGCATCGGTGCATTGCAATATCAATCGCGAGCAGTGCGAAATTTGCATGAAATTCGCCGACAAGA
>CAYRYI010000024.1:6305-8630 GCA_964428455.1 uncultured Candidatus Saccharibacteria bacterium | reverse complement strand
GGAAGGACCGCCGCGGAGATACCGAGGAAAGGATCCTCGGGAGAAGGGAGAAGGAAGTATGAGCGACGGCGCTACAATGGCGGTCGTTATGACTCTCTTAGCATTTGCCGGAGCGCTGATCTGGTATCTCATCTCACGAATCCCGCGACGGCACTTTGGCGGTCTGAATCCAAGTGAAGAAGACGTGTCGCAGGGCCTGGACAAGGCCGGAGACGCGGTCAGGCAGTGCTACACGAATCTTGACTCTGCCAGGGCACAGCAGATCGCCGCCACAAAGTTGGAGAGTATGAAGGAGACGTCGCGCGGGTTCATCCGAGCCAATAAGGCGCTCAACCGCGCCCTGAAGGCACGGAATCAGGCGCGCGGCTGGGCCTATTCTCGTGGCTTCGACCGGGCTGTGGCGAGGCACATCAAGAGCTCAAGCGGTATTCGGAATGAGCACGCAACCCCAGAAATCGCGCCGCCGATGGGGCCGTACACCGGCCGTACTGTGTACAAGTAACACGCCTGCCACTCGCGGCAGGAGAGACCCTCGTCTCCCCTGCCGCTTTTTCGTATAATTGGTGTAAGCGTTGCTCCTAAAATAAAATCACCGCAAGGAGGGCGACATGAGAAGAATAGTGCAAAGAGCGCTCGCGCTCGTCTTTGCCGCCGCCGCTTTTCTGGCGTCTCCGGCGGAAGGATTCATAGGTATCAGCGGCGAGATCCAGGGGGAGTTCTTAGCGCTCCGAAATAACATGCGGGATGCCGCGGCTTACGCTGATGTCCCAATAGGCATCTGCCACGGATTCATAAAAGCCGATAATCTCTTCCGATCGGTCATGAATGTCAGCGTGGTCCAGCGGGATCTTCGCGACAGCCGCGGTATGCCGGTCCCGAAGCCTCTCTTCTGGCAAGCCCTCGTGGGGGTTGCCGAGGCGGAAGCCATAAAGATCCTGAACCGCATTTCGTCCATTGCTGTAATTGAAACTCGGCAGATTCTGCGGCGTTCCGTCGAGGTGCGAGGCATATGCCCGGTGGCAGCAGATGTCGTGCAGTATCGCTTGAGCGCCAGCTTCTTCATTTGGAGCTTAACCCTCAATGAACGGGATGACAGCAAGCTTTTGAAGATCGGGGAAGTCGCCTTCGGTCTGACGCAGGACGAAGTTTCACTCATCACTCCGCCGACCAAGTTCAAGTTCTCGGGGCGATGAGTTGTCTCCCGCGCCCGCTACAGGCGGGGCGCGTTTGGCCCGAGGCGAGCGCGAGATGCGCTCGCCTCTTTTTAATTCTCTCGCTGTTTGTTAAACTTGTTTTGCTTTTATGCAAACATCCGTTAAACGCAACACCGACTCGACCATAGAAATCGAAATCGAACTGCAGCCGGCGGAACTCCGGCCGTATTTGGAGCGGGCTGCCAAGGAGCTCGCAGAAAAGAATCCTATCGAGGGTTTCCGGCCCGGCAAGGCTTCATTTGAAGTCGTGAAACAGAAATTCGGTGAAATGCATCTCTATGAACGTGCGCTTGCTTATGCGATTGACGGAACAATCCCCGAAATTCTTGTAAAGGAGAAATTGCGCGTAGTGGGAAAACCCGAAATATCCGTCAATAAAATCGCGCCGGGGAATCCCTTGGCTTTCACCCTAAAGACCGCCATCATCCCCGACTTCACATTGCCGGATATTGAGGCGATCGCGAAAAAAGTTCTAACATCGCGCAGTAGCATTGCGGTTGATGAAAAAGAGATAGCCGATGCTGTTGCTTGGCTGCAAAATTCGCGCGCCAAAAATAATCCCGTTACGCGCCCCGCGGCTAAGGACGACGCAGTTGAGATTGATTTTACCGCCAAAGTCGCGGGCAAGCTTTTGGATCGCGGGTCGTCGGAGAATCATCCGCTTATAATCGGCGAGGGTAAGTTTGTGGCGGGATTTGAGGCGGCTCTTGTCGGCATGGCGAAAGACGAGGAGAAGGCTTTTACAATCTCAATGCCGGCCGATTACCATGAATCGGCGCTGGCCGGACAGGAGACGGATTTTTGGGTGAAGATTAAAAAAATCGAGGAGCGCGAATTGCCCGAACTAAATGATGAGTTCGCCGCCGGTCTTGGGACATTCTCCTCGCTCGAAGCGCTGAAACAAAATATCCGCGAGGGTATTACTAAAGAAAAGGAGGAAAAAGAGCGCGAGCGGATAAGAATCGCGGTTATAGATGCCATCGCCGCTAAAACCGAAATGGCGATCCCGCAAACACTAATTGAATCGGAGCTCGAAAAAATGGCTGGGGAGCTGAAGGCCAATATCGAGAGTATGGGCATGAATTTTGAAAAATATCTGGAGCACATCAAA
>CAYRYI010000024.1:0-6295 GCA_964428455.1 uncultured Candidatus Saccharibacteria bacterium | reverse complement strand
TAAGAAAACCGCGGAGGATCTGAAAAAGGAATGGGCCAATGAAGCCAAGCGGCGGGTAAAGATCGCACTGATTCTGCGCGCCGTCGCCGAAACCAAACATCTTGAGCCGAACGACGTGGAAATCACCGATGAAATCAACCGCATCTTATCCCGCTATAAAAAACCCAAGGAAGCTGCCAAGAATCTTGACCCCGAGGCTATCCGCCAATATGCCCGTGGCATCGCGAGAAATGAGAAAGTGTTTGAGTATCTCGAAAGCTTGAACTAAATTTCTTTATTCTCTAATTCGCGCGAATTAGAGAATAGGGACTAGGCCTTCGGTAAATGCTGGACAACTAAGTTTAAGAAATTAAAGGGGGCTGGGTCCACTCGGTGAACCCAGCCCGTACTGCTTCGGCCTACTTCGCTTTCTTGACAGGCCGCGGCCTTCGCGGCACGCCCGCCGAACCCGTATTCGCGCCGGTCATGCGGACTCCAGCAGACCCCGTGTTGATGTTCATCCTGAGTCACCTCCTCTCTCGCTGGGAGATTTCGGAAAACATCTGAATCTCTTGTTGCAGCGCATTCCTACCGAACTCCTCGCTCCATTGCGCGACAGCTTTCCGGACTGCGACGGAGAGGTTGGTGTCCTTATCCACCAAGCCGACGGTGTACTCACCGAGATATTCGCCCAAGCGGGAATTTCCCGACCGCAACTCTTCCAACGTGTATGCGATCGAGTAGGGAAGACGGTGATAAGCGTCAGCGTCGATAATTACTTCTTCTCCAACCACCACTGATGTCGGATAGTAGATCACCGGGACACCGTCGAGCTCAAGAGTGAGAGTGACATCTGCGATTTTGGCGTTTCGCAATGCCTCCACGAATTTCTCCCTACCCACCGCTTTTACAAGCTTCGGGAGATCATCGTTCACGTAGATCCGAAAGAAGAGTTGCCGCTCACTGGAAGCCGCAACTACCTGCTGCCAGGCAATTGCAAATTCTTCGTCGTTCACAACAAACTCCGAGATTTCGGGACGCGCTGGCGAGAGCGTGGTGATATGCCACTCGTCAACTTCCGTCGGCAGTGCCCGGCACATATCGAGTACTGACGCATGGTTGATCGAAGTCAGTGTGAAAAGCGATGTTACCCTCCCACCCGGCGTAATGAACTCGCGGGCGTTTTCAATACCTTTAATCGCGACATGGAACGCCTGACTGGATCTTCGCTGGAAGTTATGAACCGTCTCCGGTCCATCCAGCGAAATATCGAGCCAGTCGAATTTAAAGCCGGACGATAGGATCGCGGCACTATGATTTAAGAATGTGCCGTTATCAATCATGCCAATGTGACTATTGGGACGAACCTCGCGTATCGCCGAGAGCCAGCTGAGATGCCAAGGCCGAAAGATCCTTCCCTCATGCACCACGATGGGATTTTCACCCATCTGTGAGACAATTGTTTTCGCCGCCCCCTCAAGACGGCTTGCGTTTGAAATTTCTCTACTTGAACGTTCGTCTTGAAAGATGCAGTGGGCACAGGAAAGGTTGCAGGTTCGCTCGCCAACAACCGAAAGAATCGGCGGCGTCTCTTCGGCCAACGCCTCGTACATGTTTTCAATGAGCTCTGAACGTCGATCACCGAGGACCGCCACTGCAAACCAGTAGTCCATCGAGGAAAGCTTATCTTGCACCGGCGTATCCTCCTTTGCTGATTTTGATGTTATGGACATAATATTAGTTTCATTTTATAAAAGAGCCAAATAAAGTACTAACTTTTAATAGAATTTATAGAGCTAAATAGTCTAAGTTATTACTCTAGTTGTCAAAACTATTGACTAAGTTATTTATTTGCATTAAACTAATGCCATATGCAAATTACCGAAGCATTGGGCAATCTGGGCCTCAACGAAAAAGAAGCGCGGGTTTACGTAGCGCTTCTTCAAATCGGCCGCGGATCAGCCTATGCCGTCGCCGAAAAGGCGGGATTAAAACGCCCGACAACGTATGTGATCTTAGGTGAGTTGATGCAAAAGGGTTTGGTATTAAAAGTACCGCGTGCGCGTAAACAAATGTTTATCGCGAAATCACCCGAAGAATTTTTTATGGAAGCCGAGGAGCGGTTAAGAATGGCTAAAGCCATGTTACCCCAACTTGTTGCCATGTCTGATAAGGAGGGAAAGCAGTTTAAAACATTATATTACGAGGGCATGAAAGGTACACGAGAGATGTATAAGGAAATCAATTCACGAATGAAAGGAAAAGAGGTATTGGGATTTTATGGAAAAGTTTCTGGGAAAATGCCGTCGGAACTTGATGAATATTTTCATGAGCTTAATGAGATACGAAAACGCATAGGAATCACGATGCGAGGCATGACGCCAGATGATCCATCTCTAACATGGTATCGCGAACGTCTTTCCTATTTCGGCCACAGTTTCAAATACCTTGCTCTGAAAGATTATTCGGGTGATGCCTCGGTCGAAATCGGCGACGATTTCATCCAAATATACTCATTAAATTATTTGCAAGGTGTGCATATCGAAAATCCAGATATTGCGCACACGATGCGCCAGATTTTTGAGATGGTTTGGAGCTCGCGACCGGAGCCCATAACCGGAAAAGTTGACCCCGTTAGAAGTTCAGGATGAACTTGTGTTAAAAGTAGCGACCCGGCGTTAGCCGCTTTCGCTGTACATCCTACCAAAAACTGCGAATAATTTTTGACTTCTAACGGGGTTGAAAATTATTGAAAAACGGGTTAAGCTTGAGAGCATCAGGACCTATCGACTCGCAACCGTGATCACCGAAGAAGGTAAATGGCACGTCGCGCGCGCCATAGAGTTGGGGGTTGTCAGCCGGGGCAAAACGGTCAACGATGCACTCAAGAATTTAAAAGAAGCCGTCGAGTTGTACTTGGAAGATAACCCGCGAGCGAATAAACACAACCCAGTCTAAGCCCTTTTTATATTCTCTAATTCGCGCGAATTAGAGAATATCAATAATAATATGTAAGTTGTCGCCACTTTTGACTTTTGGCTTGGTTAGCCATACAATGAATCATATCTATATGCAAAAAGAAATCTCCTATCAATATCTAATCCCCACCGTCATTGAAAAATCGCAGTTTGGCGAGCGGGCTTACGATATTTATTCGCGCCTCTTAAAAGACAACATCATCTTTCTTGGAGGCCCTATCACCGACGTCGTTGCCAACGCCGTGATCGCCCAGCTTTTGTTTCTTGAGTCGCAAGACGTAAAAAACGACATTAAGCTCTACATCAACTCTAGCGGCGGGTCGGTCTCGGCGGCTTTGGCGATTTACGACACGATGCAATACGTCAAACCCGACGTTTCCACCATCTGCGTGGGCGTGGCGGCATCAGCCGCGGCTCTGCTTATGGCCGCCGGCGCCAAAGGCAAGCGCTACTCGCTCCCCAACTCGGAGATGCTGATTCACCAAGTCATGGGCGGCGCCGAGGGACAGGCAACCGAGATCGAAATTGCGGCCAAGCAAATTTTGAAAATCAAGCAAAAAACCAACGAGATTTTGGCAAAACACACCGGCCAGAAGCTCGATAAAATCGAGCATGACACCGATCGCGATTTCTGGATGACGGCTGAGGAGGCCAAAGACTACGGCCTGATTGACGAGATCATCAAACGAAAGACCAACGGCAAGGCCAACGGAAAGTGAGACAATACAAAAAACTGCTCCTCAATAAACTCGGGGCGGTTTTTTGCTGTTTATAGCATAACTACCGTTACATCCGCACTAGAGTTAAGAAAACCGCTGTGCGCCCCGCTAAGACCGCTGGCGGAGCAGTTGAGGCAAAAGCGAGCCGCCAGCCATCTCTGCCGGCTTTCGCAAGCCCATAAGTTCCACCACCGTCGGCGCGACATCGGTGAGAATTCCGCCGATTTCTCGTTTCCGTTTGCGGATTTCATCCGAAGAGCGCGGCGAACTCGAACGGAAATCTTTTCCGACAATGTAGAAAGGCACAGGATTTAGCGAATGCTCCGTGATTTTCTCTCCCGTCAGCGGATCTCTTTTGGCCTCGACGTTTCCATGATCCCCCGTTACCACCAAAACTCCATCCGCGGCCAGCACTTCTTTCGAAAGGTCCGACAGCGCCCGGTCAATTGCTTCTACCGCCTTGGCCGCCGCCTCCAAGTTCCCCGAATGCCCCACCATATCGGTGTTGGCGTAATTCACCAGGATAAAATCATACCGCGGCATCTCGGCAATCACACGAGCAGTGATCTCGGCGGATTTCATCTCCGGCACATCGTCGAAATGCACATTCGTCATGGAGGGTACCAGGATTCTCTCCTCGCCTGAAAATGGTTTCTCGCGGCCGCCGTTGAAAAAATACGTCACGTGCGCGTACTTCTCGGTCTCGGCAATGTGAAGCTGTTTTAATCCGGCATCGGAAATAATCCGCGCCAGCGGCGCTCGGACCTCGATCGGCAGGAAGGCGACTTTCGCTTCGATTCCCCTTTCATATTCGGTCATGGTTACAACAAAAAGATTGTTCAGGACCACGCGCGGAAACGCGTCGAAATTCGGGTTCGTAAAGGCGTGCACAATCTGGCGCATGGAGTCCTCGCGGAAATTGGCAAATATCACGGCATCGCCGTCCTCAACCGCGCCCAGCATCTTGCCGTTTTCACCGGGCACGAAACCCGGTTCTATGAATTCATCGGTTAGGCCTTGATCGTAACCCGCGCCGAGATACTCGCTAAGAGACCCGGGGATTGCGGTTCCGAGACCTTGAGTATAGAGCTCGTATGCCTTTCGCGTGCGCTCCCACTGCTCGTCTCGGTCCATGGCGTAAAACCGGCCGACTATGGAACCAATTCTGACACTCGGGGACTCTTTCGCCATACGTTCGGCCAAGTGCCCCACAAACTTCCCGCCCTCTTTCTGGATAGCGTCTTTGCCGTCGGTAATTACGTGAAGAAACGACCGTGAAGCGCCCCCCATTTCAGCTAAACGAAGCAGTGCATACAAATGATCAACGTGCGCATGAACCGAGCCTGATGACGCAAGCCCGATAATGTGAAGTTTTGAATTACGCGCTTTTACATGCTCGATGGCTTTTAGAAACGCCTCGTTTTGATAGAAACTGCCATCATGTATGGCGTTTATAATCCGCGGCAGGTGGTGGTAAATCACGCGACCGGCGCCTATGGTTAAGTGCCCCACCTCGGAGTTGCCCGTCTCGCCCCAAGGGAGGCCGACAGCAATGCCTGAAGCTTGCAAGGTAGTAAAAGGATAATAAGCGTCAAATGAATCCAGCGTCGGCTTTTTCGCAAGCGCCACCGCATTGGCTCTTTCTTCGGCTGATACGCCAAACCCGTCCATCACCACAAGGACTACGGGTTTGTAGGTTGTTTTCTGCATCTTCACCACTCTAGCATAACCTAGTCGGCCCTTCCTTATAAATTAGCTTCTTTCAGCTGTACCACCAGCTCAAAGGCTTGACAAATCTATTGGTTATGTGATACGTTGGTTTTGTTCTTTTTATGACTCCTTGCGACGCAATAGACCGGAAGATTTACGCTTTACTGCGTCACAAGGATCTAGGCGCTAACCCTCACCGATAAGGAGGTTCGAATGAAACGCTAGGTTTCGCTTTTTGGACACACTGACGCCGCATCCAAGGCAGTACATGGCTCTCTTCCAGAGAGGGGTGCGGCACAACCGCACACCTATCATGGAGGAAGTCATGAGACACTTCCGCAGTCGCTACTCGCAGGCAGATATCGAGCGCATCCGTCGCGAGCGGGAGAGTGACTTCCGCCGGTGGGTCATTGACTACATCGGTGGGCAGATTCACTTCATCCAGCACCTGCGCGGCGCGGAGTCGGTCCAGGTACTCGGCGAGATCGAGGCTGTCGACTTCAATGCGACACACTGCATCGTCCGCGTCGCGAATCTCCGCCAACGGAACCGCGACCGGCTCGAGTCGTGGCGGACACTTCCGTGGAAGGAGGTCGCGCTCGAGATCAGATTCGTCTCTCGCTTGGAGCATCGATGGGGTCATCTTGGCTTCGAGTACGCAGACATGGATTCACCCCTGCGGCTCGACAGCTGCCGAGTCGTGCTTCGCCCCAAGGGCGACAGCGCGATATCCCCGGCCTGAAGCCGAGAGCATCATCGCCCGCCCCGTGTGCAACATACACGGGGCGGGCAACTTTTTATTTAGAAACCTGCAGCGAGGCGCCCTCTTACTTAAAACACTTTGGAGTGCGTTATTGGAGTGCGTTATAAGACGCCGCGGAGCGGCTTACCTAAAGCAAGCGAATAACC
>CAYRYI010000023.1:0-8703 GCA_964428455.1 uncultured Candidatus Saccharibacteria bacterium | reverse complement strand
GATCAAGAATCTCGATATCTTCTTTTTTCAAATTAAAAATATCGGCGGCGTCGCGAATAAGTCCCTGATCGAGCAGGACGTCAACGATCTTCGGGCCAAGCCCCTGAATATCGAAGGCGCCTCTCGAAACAAAGTGATATATCCGCTCTCTTTGAACCGCCGCGCAGTGCGGGTTTGAGCATCGATACGCCACCTCGCCGTCTTTACGCGCCGCCTTGGAGCCGCAAATGGGGCAATGCGCCGGCATGCGAAATGCGCGGGCGCCCTTCGGCCGCAGACGCTCTAATACCCCGACGACGGCGGGGATTACGTCCCCCGCTCGCTTCACCACCACCGTGTCGCCGATTTTCACTCCCAGCCGCTCGATCTCATCCTGATTATGAAGCGTCGCGCGCGAGACCGTAACGCCGCCGATCGCCACCGGATCCATGACAGCGACGGGCGTTAATACGCCGGTGCGCCCCACTTGCACGATAATATCGCGAAGAATTGTGGTTGCCTCTTCGGCTTCGAATTTGAAAGCAATCGCCCCGCGCGGCGCCTTGCCGGCAACGCCCAGTTTATCAAAATCCGCGGTCTGATTTACCTGTACCACAACCCCGTCAATGAGACATGGAAGCTCCTCGCGCTTTTGGGAAACTTCATGCCAAAATTTGATTACCTCATCTAAGGTTTCGCAATTACGCGCAAGTTCTACGGTCTTGAAACCCAAGATTCTAGCGGCCGCATGCTCTTCTTCGTGAGTCTTAAGGCCCAAATCGGTTACTAGGTCATACGCCAAGAAATCCAGCTTGCGTGACGCAGCTACTTTCGGATCCAATTGGCGGATCGAGCCCGCCGCGATATTCCTGGGATTAGCGTGAAGCGGCAGCCCATTCTTCTTTTGTTCGCGATTTGCCGCCTCAAACGCGGCCTTGGCCATGTAAATTTCGCCGCGCACCTCCAGATGACGCGGAAGAACGCGGACTGCATTTAGAACCCGCGGAAACTCTATAAAAATTTTTTGGATTTCATCGGGCGTGCGCCCGATTTTCGAAAAATCCTGCATCAGCGATAAGGGAACCGATTCAACGGTTTTCACGTTGTCAGTCACATCTTCGCCCACCTTCCCGTCACCGCGAGTCGAGGCACGAACTAGGAGTCTATTTTCATATTCAAGCGAAATCGCGAAGCCATCAACTTTAAGCTCCGCGAAATACTTGAGTTTCAGGCGCGGCTCAAGCCGCTTAACGCGCTCTTCCCATTCGCGCATCTCCTCCGGCGAGAAGGCGTCATTCAATGAAAGCATCTCTGTTCGGTGCGGCACCTTCTTGAACTTCGTAAGGGCCTTCCCCCCAACCCGCTGGGTTGGCGAATCGGGCGTGACAAGATCCGGGAACCCCGCCTCCAGGCGCAGAAGCTCTTTTTTCAGCGAATCGAGCGCCGCATCGGAAATCTCCTGCCGATCCAGCACATGATAAAGATAGCGGTGGTGGTTAATTTCCGAGCGCAGTTTCTCAATGCGTTTTTGGGCTTCTTGTTTAGTCATGCCGTCAGTAGATAATCTGAAACGCGCGCTTCACCGTTCTGAAAGAGCTGGTGCAATCCGAATGTCCGACGCTTTTTATCTTCGACTGCCCGCCGAACTTAATGACGGTAATGTCGGCGATGCGCGAGTCCAGGTAGCCGAAGGTAAAACAGTTAATAAACCCTGGCGTATCTAAATAAATAGACAGGGCGCCGCCGGGACAGGGGGTTTCTGCGTCAGGCGAGGAATTCATCGGGCAAATATCGCCCAAGACGAGGTCGCGGTAGAGCGCGTATTCAAGTCCCTGGTCGGAGGCATAAAGCGCGCGGAACGAACGCGATAGCTCGCCGGAGATTTGCAGCTCGGTGAAGATGATATTAAAAATTCCGAGACTAATCGTCATCAGCGCCGCCAGCACCAGAATCACCAGAAGCAATGTAATCCCTGATTTACGTATTTGAAAATTAAAAATTGTCCCTCGACAAGCGTGAAACAGTGAGCGTCGTCGAGCCATTTGTAATTTGTGATTTGGCATTTGGAATTTTATAATTAGAGGTCTCTCACCCTTTGAGTAACCGTGGTCTGCAAATTAAAACTCGACTGCAGTTGTGTTTTCGCCCCCGTCGCGGCGCCGGATAGGACCAGCGTCACCCGCGGCTGGCCGTCGCCCGATCCGGCCGCCTCGCCCGCGACACACAAGAAAAACTGGCTGATAGAGATACTCGGCGCTACCAGCGGCAAACCGTCCGTTTCGCAAGCGCCCGCCCCTTCAAGCCGCAGAATGGTGCCCGCGGGTTTGCAATACGATACGCTCGTGCCGCGCGAGCTTGTGAAAGTAATCTTCTGGCACTGCTTTAAACCGTAAACGGAGCCGCATGCCGGCAATTGGTAATTTGATCCTTGCCTTAATTCTTTGGTCATTGACTCCACCGCGAAACGGACATTATCCTGAATATTTTGAATGTTCGAGGCTTTTTCCTGCGCCGACTTGACCGACAGAGTGATTCCGATCGAAGCCACCACCACTACGGAAAATATGCCGGTGGCCACGATCATCTCTAGCAAGGTAAAGCCCGGGGCTCGCCTGCGACCAAAATCAAAATGCAAAATGTCCCGAACATATCCCGAACGAAGTGAGGTTAAAGTTTGTGATCCCGCACTGTTCGCGAAGGACGCACTCATATTTTCTGATTGTCGGGCGAGATATAACGGGATCCTCACAACTGGTAACCGCTCTTCGCCAACTGGCGAATCGCGGACAGTTGCGGGACAAAATGCAAAATTTTGGCACCGCTTCGCCGCGTCAGCCGCGGCTCCGCGCGAATTTTTTAATTTTGAACTGCAATTTTGATCTTTGATTTTTGATTTTTGCATTTAGGTCTATCTCCAGTTAAATAGAATTTCGTCCAGCACAACTTCCTTGGCGACGCCGCGCTCGGTCCAATATACTTTGGATCGCACCCTAAATTGATTGCTTGAATCCACGCCCGGCATCGGCTCGAAACATGTGGAAGAACGCGTAATCTCAACCACCCGCCGGAAAGGCGTTTCCGCGCCAACGCTATGAGTATAGAGCCCTGTCGCCGAATCAAGACGAAGCGGGGTCATGTCATATGACAAGAGCGCACTATTCGAAACATCAATCTTATACTGCTGATTGCAGTCCGCGGCCGAACCGATGCCCGCGGTCCACTCCGGGCTGCCATCATAAAACCCATCGGATATGTCCGCGATAGTATTGTTGTCGCGGATGCGGCGCACCAGCTCAATCCCCTCCTCTGCCAGATTCGCCGCTACCAGCTTATTCTTTGCAACTGAAGCGCTGGAAAGGCCTTGAAGCGCCAAGCCAAACGCTCCCGAAATTCCGCCAAGAATTATCCCAAGCGCCACGATAGTCTCGAGCAAGGTAAACCCCGTTAGAAAATTTGCATGGGACTTTTTATACATAGTGCGCGAATTATCGAGTTGAAATCTAGAGTAAAACTTTTGGCTTTTGTTAAATTTTCTAAACGGGGCAAACCCCGTTAGAGGTTTTAAGATAGTTTTCCTTAATCCCAGAGAGAGGGAGCGAAAGCGCCTGCCCGCCATAAGCCTTTCCCTTGAGTTTCGTAAGCAGTATGGGAGATAAAACATGTTACCTATAATTCCTTAAGTTCGGGTGACAGGCAGATGGCAGGCGGGGCTTCGCCTTAGATTCTTCCGCCTAAGAAAGGGCCGTCTTTGAACCTCTAACGGGGTAAACCCCCGCCGCGCTCGCGATTGAAAATTAGAAATTGAAAATTTCATTATGTTATTCCGTCCCTATGTACCCGGTGATCCATACCGAAACGGTCTTCTTCAAATTCAGATTCGGGGTCTTCATTTCAACTTTTACGAAGGTGGAGCCAATGGGACTGATGCCGTCGGCGCTAATCGTCATTCTCGCCTCCGGGGCTCTAAATACCACGTCAAGCACATTGTACTCCGATGTCACGCAGCTTCCGCTAACGTAAAGGCAATTGAGTTTTATGCCGCGTTGAAACCGGCCCCTTGAGATAACTCCGTCAAAGCCCTCGTCGTATCGGTTCGGAGTGCCCCCGGTCCTGTCAACGAATAGAATATAGCTATCGGGCGCGGCCATATTGAAATGGGCGCCGACGATTTTGGGGCTCAACTCAAGCGATCCGCCTTCAAGCCGGACATTTGAAACTGCCAAGGCATAGTTTTGCAGTCTGCGAAAGTCGAGAGCCAGTTCTTGGCGCGCGCGAATGAGGGCTCCGCTCTCGTTAAATCCGGGGAAATTCGCGAGCAGCACCGCCGAGATCAGGACGATAATCCCAAGCATCACCACAATCTCGACCATGGTAAACCCCACTAGAGATAAGGCGCCCCTAGGCATCCGCCGCTCCCGTAGGGAGCGGATCTCTAACGGGGTAAACCCCGTTAGATAATCTACACGAGACTTTTTAGACATCACCTACGAATTACTTTGTTGTATTGGAGTCAAATGATAGATTAGCGCCGTTAACCACATTCTTTAACAATACGAATCTCTTCCCTTTTTTATCGTTCATACCGGAGTGTAACCTGGTCTCCGGGCGAAAGCCCGCGCGAGAGGCTGTCTTGTAGAATGTCACCATTCAAATAAAGCCGCCATTGCCCGTTCTTTTCAGTCGATCTCAACCCATCGAGCTTCGTTATTGCGCCGTTCTTGATCTGTAAATCAAGTTCTCCGACCTCTGCTACTTCATAAAGAGCCTGCCGCACCTCGAGCCCCTCTCGCGCCGGCCCTTGGAAGGCGCGTTTCGAGTCTCCAAAGTCAATCAGAACTCTGACAAGCGCCGGCGCCTTGGATTTGTGCGCCGGGGTCTCCTCTGTGTTCGCGTATTCGCTGGAGAGTTGGTAATTGGCGGCGAAAAACACGGCGATGCCGAGAGCAACGATCAAAAGAAAAAACACCCAATAGATTGGACGGTGTTCTTTAGCATCTTTTAACGCCAAATCCGGCGGGACCTGCACCATATGCCTTTCATACTAAATCAGCGGCACCAAATAAGGAAGCAGAAACTGCCCCCAAAAGAGCGCCACAGCAAAACCAAGAATAATAAAGGGGCCGAAGGGAATCCGGCTCTTTCTGCCATAACCGGCAAAAAGCATAAGCCCCAGACCCCACGCCGCTCCAATCCAAAAGGCGGCAAGAAGCATAATAATGGCCCCCGGGTAGGGCAGAAAGAGCGCCAGCGCCCCCGCAAGCTCCGCATCTCCCAACCCCATCCCTTGTCCTCTCGTAACCAGCCATGCCAGACCAAAAAAGAGCGCTGCCGCCAGCGCCAGCAAAAATTGGGAGAACGGGAGCGAACTGAAAATTTGGGGCACAGTGCCTCCCGAACCAACCAATGACTCGGCCGCCAACAAGGCGACACCGACGAGCGCGGCCAAGCGAAGCGGGCTCACTGCGATCAGCTTGGTGTCGTAATCAATCAGGAAAATCACTGTGGCAAGCGCGCCAACGGCCAAATAAACAAACGCATTAAAATACGGCGCGACGGCGCCGAAATAAGCTGAAATAAACGGAAACGGCGGCACCCCCGGCGCCGAGAAAATAAAATAATTCGCGAGCGCAACAACATACGCCCCCATCCCAAGCTCGACCAGAAAATAGCGCGGGCTAATCAGCTCACGGCACCTTCTGCAGCGGCCGCGAAGCGCGAGAAAGGAGAAAAGCGGGATCAGCTCGAACCAGCGAAGCGATTTACGGCAATGCGGACAGGCGGAGCGGCCCCGGAGAAACTGCTCGCCGGCGACGACGCGGAGCGCCGCCGCATTCAAAAAACTGCCAAGCGAGGCGCCGAGTAAGAATATTACTGCGGCAAATAAATATACTGTCATTCACTTCAGTATACGCAGTATCGAACCGTTTATAAAACCCAAAGCGCCCCGATGGGCCGGGGCGCTTCCAGAGTTGACTAGCTACGAGCTTACGGAGTTACATCATAGCAGAGATCTGTGCCCGCGGTTGCTGTCGCATCCGCTCCGCATGCGGCTGCTACGCTTAGGCCATCAGGACCAGCTCCTGCTACCGCATCCAGGTCGCGATCAGCAAGAAGCGCGCCGGCGGCCGCACCCTGCTCAAGCTTCGCGCCCAAGTGGTAAAAGAAGCATGTGCCCGAAGCCACCACGCAAGCGCCGCGCGTGCTGTCGGTATAGTTGTCGTAGGGATAAGACGCCGCCGTAGACGGATCCTTCGGCTCGACTGGCATAAACTTGTCGGACGCCAATACCGCAATTGTATCGGCATACTCGCCGTTATTAGAGGTTGCGAAAAGTTCAAGCGCGTTCCGGATCTGCCTAATATCAGCAACGCGCCTGGCGTCTCGCGCCTTCTGCCGCGCTCTAGTTAGGGAGGTTAGCACAATAGACGAGAGGAGGCCTATAATCGCAATAACCACTATAAGTTCTATGAGAGTGAACCCCGTTACAACCCGACCTAAGCGCCGGGGCATCCAATGAGTTTTTTGGATTCTATTTTCCTCCACGCTCCGAAGGGTTGTGCGTGCGGGTTGTAACGGGGTGAAGCCGCTACGAAACCTGGATGATGTTGATGGGGTCATAAAAAATTAATCAAGATAATCTCTATCGCTAAGTATACCATACCACCAAAGCCGCCTATCGGAAATGTGCATAAAAACCAAAAGCGCCCCGATTGGCCGAGGCGCTTCCAGAGTTGACTAGCTACGAGCTTACGGAGTTACATCATAGCAGAGATCTGTGCCCGCGGTTGCTGTCGCATCCGCTCCGCATGCGGCTGCTACGCTTAGGCCATCAGGACCAGCTCCTGCTACCGCATCCAGGTCGCGATCAGCAAGAAGCGCGCCGGCGGCCGCACCCTGCTCAAGCTTCGCGCCCAAGTGGTAAAAGAAGCATGTGCCCGAAGCCACCACGCAAGCGCCGCGCGTGCTGTCGGTATAGTTGTCGTAGGGATAAGACGCCGCCGTAGACGGATCCTTCGGCTCGACTGGCATATATAAGGTTACCAGCCCTGCTACCGTGTCGGCATACTCGCCGCTGTTTCCATCGGCATAAAGCTCAAGCGCTATCTGAATCTGTTTGATGTCAGCAACGCGCCTGGCATCGCGCGACTTCTGCCGCGCGCTGTTTAGGGAGGCCAAAACCACCGAGGCCAAGATGCCGATAATGGCGATGACGACCAAAAGCTCGATTAAGGTAAAACCTTTTCGACCATGAAGACGAACCGACTGAAAAATTGCTTTTAACATATAATGTTGTTTAAAAAATAACGCTTAGACCAATTTTTGTACTGGGTTTAAGTATAAGCCATAGAGCGCCAATTAGCTATGCGGCTGTGGATAATTAAGAATGGCTGCCAACTACAGCATTATTTGACTATGGCTTGTTATTCGGTAGCATCGGTCGGCAACCCACGCTCTTCGGCGGCTAAAACGCGTTAGAAAGATTATAAATCGGGACCAAAATTGCGGCCACCAGTCCTCCGACGGCGATGCCGAGAAAGATGATGAGCGCCGGCTCGATTAAAGAGACGATATTTTCTAGCAAGTTATCAACCTCGCGCTGGTAGAATCTGGCGATACTCCTAAGAATGCGGTCCAACTGCCCAGCCTCTTCGCCGATCCGAATCATCTGGACCACGAGCGGCGGGATCTCGGGAGAAAGCTCGAGCGCGTTTGCGATAGTGTTTCCGTCTTTTACCGAAACTACAGCATCAAGCATGGCGGCCTTGTACAAGCGGTTGCCGACGACATCCGAGGTAATCTGAAGCGCCCGCAAAATGGGGATCCCGGAGGTAATCAGCGTGCCCAAGTTGTCGGTGAACCGGGCGAGATAGATTTTTTTGTAAAGCCCGCCGAAGATCGGAACCCGCAGCTGGATTGTATGCAACATAAGCTCGCCCTCCTCGGTTTTGTAAAACCGCCAGAGTAAAAAACCGCCGATCCCTAAGAGAATCAAAAGCAGCCAGCCATAGGCGCGGAGGAAATCTGAAGTGCTAATCACAACCTGCGTATAAAACGGAACTGCTTGGCCCGTTTCTTCGAAGATCGAGGTCAGTTTCGGAATCACGATTGTAAGCATTGTGATTACAACGCCGATAAATGACGCCAGCACGAAGGCTGGATAAATTAGGGCGTTTTTAGCCTTAGAGGTAAGGGCGTAAGACCGCTCCAGGTAATCGGCGAGATAGGTGAAAACCTCCTGCAATTTGCCCGACTCCTCGCCGGAACGCACCATGCTGACGTAGAACGTTGAGAACACGTTCGAATGCTTTGCCATGGCGGCTGAAAGGGCCGAGCCGCCGTTTACATCATCCAAAATGCCGACCATGGCTTCTTTCATTGAGACCCCGCCGGCTTCGTTGACTAGGGTTTTTAACGCCTGCACCACCGGCACTCTCGCCTCAAAGAGGGTGGAGAGCTGGCGGGAAAGCACCACCACGTCCTTTTGCGATACGCGGTTGAAAAACGCCAACTTGCCATCCTTAAAAAACGAGCGCGCCTCGCGGACGGGATCAATCGAAAGAATTATGAGGTTGTTGCGCTGCAGCGAATCGATCGCCATCTCGAGGTTCGGCGCCTCAACGTTGCCGTCCCGGGGCTCGCCCTCGCGCGTGCGAGCTTTATATTGGAAGGTGGCCATACCAACTAAATCAAAATTTAAAAATTAAAATGCAAAATGACAGATCA
>CAYRYI010000022.1:7664-8707 GCA_964428455.1 uncultured Candidatus Saccharibacteria bacterium | reverse complement strand
CTGTTCTTTCCTTACTATCTCTGTGAAATCTTTAACATTTTCTGGATCAAGCTGCAGCCAATCTTTTACATCTCCCAGATCCTTTTCATATCGCTTTTGCAGCTTTTCGTACGCAGGCCGAACAGTCTCCCAGGCGTGATTTGCTCTGGCATACGCCGCTAACTGGATCATCCGCTCCGCCGCCTCGCCATGCATCAGTCCAGCAATATTTTCATCCGTCAACTTAGCCAATTTATTAGACTCATACCATCGGCGCTGCAGTTCATAGGCGGTAAATCCCGCGCCGACTCCCGACATTACTTGTCGCGTCCCAAGCGCAAGCCAGCCAACGGGCGTCAACGCGCCAAGTCCCAAAAGGGCCCCGCTTGCGACACTTCGGATATTCACTCCGCGATAGATTATCCCGCTGAATAAGCCTCCGGGCTTTGCGCCAAGCTTTGTTAGATTCATCTCTCCGAGCCACTTCCAGCCCTTTCGGATTTTTTCAAAACTTCCGGTAATCTCCGCCCGCTTCTCAAAAAGCGCTGTCTGTTCGAGTACGAATTTATGGATGTCGCCGACAACGTATTCAGCCCTAGCTTTGTCGTAACGCTCGATGGCGCGAGCAAGCTCGCCCGCGCCGAACTTGGCCTCTTTTCGTTCAACTTCCGCCAACCACGCCCGCGCATCTTCCAATTCTTTTAAAACCGCCGCCTCGCTTCGCGGCAGATCTGCCGATAGCTCAACAGTTTCAGTGACTGGCGCTCTGCTCCCAGCTGCGGATTCCGGCGCGGCGGATTCTTCCAGCATTGGTGCACCGCCCTCATAAGATAATTCAGCGCGCACTTCTTCTTCGTGTTCACGTTTCAACACCGCCTCACGATAAGTTCCTTCCTGCTCACGCAGTAATTCCAGATCATCTTTATCCGCAATGGGATTGACAGCAGTTTCTTTGCCCGTCACTGGAACACTTTTTGGCACAAACCGCCGGCTTGGCAATCCTCCTCCTTTTCTAATCGCCGCATCAGCGTCCCGCTTCGCTTGTAAACGAATTAAATCCTCAT
>CAYRYI010000022.1:0-7654 GCA_964428455.1 uncultured Candidatus Saccharibacteria bacterium | reverse complement strand
CTCATCGGAAATCTCTCCTCCCCGTTGCATCTCTTCACCTTCTTCATCAGCAAGACTCCCATAGTCACTACGCCTGCTTAATGCTTGGCCTGCAGCATCCTGTAAATCAGCTTGTTCAACCGCATCAGCGATCGCCCCCAGGTTCGCAGTCTTTATAAATTTATCCTGCTCCGCTTCTTTCTTGTTCCGATCCTCGCGGACACCAGCATTCATTTCCTTTCGCTCCTTAACAATGCGCTCTTGCCACTCTCTCCAACCAAACCCAAGTTCGTTATAAAACTGCTTCTGAAGTTGTCTAATATCTGATTCGTTAACACCAGCATCTCGTAGCGCCTCCCACGCCGCTTGTGCGCGTGGATTTTCTAACGGACTACGGATTCTCCCACGCCGCTCAAATGGCGTACGAGCAATATCCAGAATCCCGAATTCGATTGCCTCCTTAAGTTCTTTTCTTTGCGCCCCTGTTTCTGCTGCGCTTGGACCCGCTTTATCTCTCTCGGCTCGCACCGCTTCGGCTTGAGCTTTTAATTTTTCTAAATTAAATCTTTTGCTCATCAGGAGCTCATTTTCGGTCGCCCGTATGACAGCATCAAGATTTTCATCGCCCGAATCAATGCGCTGGCGTATCCGTTCTTCAATATCTTTTACTTTCGGGTCATCCAGAGGATCACTCGGATCCTCACCTTTTTGGGCCGCCTTTTGGGCGGCACTAATTGCCGCAGATAAAGCCAGCCCCAACTTAATTTCTAGGTCCCCCGCTTCACGAGAATCGAGACTAGCTTTCTTTTCGTGCGACACTTCTTTTTTAGCATCTCGTTCGTTTCTCATGCGTTCCTGCCACTCTTTCATGTCAAAACCAATCTCTGCCAGAAACTCATTTTCAATTTTAGCAATCTCCGTGCCTGTCATGCCGATATCCCGCAACGCTTTCCTCGCGTCGAGAAAATCGTCGTAGCGCAAAGGATTCCGTATTTTCCCCGCGTCATCGAAGGGGTCTGCTTCAGCGGCACGAATCGCCTCAAGAAGCATCTCCTTGTGCCTGGCAATTTCCGGTGTAACATTCTCGCCGCTTCGCGGTACTAACAGAGTCCCCCCCACCGTCATAGGACTTGGCGTCGAACTAGCGGATTCGGGTCGATAAAAACTTCGAACCAGAGCGGAATATCCAGTTTCTCCCATTACGCGTTGAAGCGTATTGATAATCTCCGCATGGCTCGCCCCGGCGGCCAGTGCCGCATCAAGTTCTTTTTCAAAATCCTTGTCATTCTCCGGCGCGATTTTGCCTAACTTTACGTAACGGCGATAATACCCCTCCGCCATGTTGGAAAAGCTCATAAGAGCCTCGCCGGCTTTCTCATCAGTCTCTAAGGTGATTGCTTTTTTAGCCACCGGCGGCTTCGCCGCACCAACTTCTTCCTTTTCTGTTGTCGCCCTTGGCGGTTCCGCAACTTTAAATTTTCGTTCCGCAAATACTCTATCCTCAAACTCTCTGATCAAGCGTTCAAGCTCCGCCGGGTCGGCTTGAATATGTTTCCGAATCTCTGCTTTGACGTCCTCTACTCTTCTAAAAGTCCGCGGGTCGAGCATGCGCCCCTCTTTATCTAAAACTTTTTTTGCCGTCCGAATGCCTTTAATCAACTCGCCTTCGAGTTTTGTCTGCAACTCGCCCGCAAGCGGCGAATCAAGACCCGGTATTTCCGTTGCGGCTGTTTTTTTTCGACGCGGTGTTTGTTTTTTTTGCGACTCTATTGCTTTTTTCTTTTCTTCTTTTTTTCTAGCTTCTCGCTCTATATCCTCTCCGCGCGCTTCATCAATAATTGCGCTTTCCTTGCCAAAATGATAATGACCGTCTCTCATTTTGATCTTACGCCTCTCACCTTGGAGAACAGTTTTGCGCGAGGTCTCAAGCTCTGTTATCTCCGCCGCAGTACGCCCAACTTTATCTAAGCTTTCGCCAGAACCACCGGTAATTACTGCGGGCTCTGTAACAACGGAACCGGCCTTAGTCTCCTCACTTCCGCCACGGAGCTTTGTCTGAAGACTCTTTAGCGCCTTATTATCGCCAAGTGATGTCGTTAACGGTTGAGACTTCGACAGCTTAAAACGCTCCCTAGTTCTCTTATCTTCACCGCCAGACGTGATTTCATTGTGTTCAGCCATCACTCCTAGACTACCCCAGCAATCCGTGGCTGACAATTAGCGCAAGGGACAACTATGCACATCAAAATAAAACGAGCCGCGTCAGGATGACGGGCTCGTGAGCGAACGAAGGTGCTGCGATACTGCGAGAAGGTACTGCGATCCTTCGACTGCGACTCGGGACAAGCGGGAGCTAGTAAGCGAGAAGGAACGAGGTAGGTTCGTAGCCGCGGGCTAGACCGCGGCCGGCAATCTAGCCTGTGGGATGCCGGTGCGGCTCGTGCCGCCCCGGTACGAAAGATAGATCTTCACGCCGAGATTCGGCCCGAGCAGTGAAGACTCGACCCGGGAAAGTTCCATCGCCTCCCGATGTGGGAGGGAACGGAAGATGTCCCAAGCGCACGCCTCCACCTTGTGGAAATATTGGAGCGTACTGCTTACTTCTCGGAAGCCGATCTCGATGATCACCTCCGAATCTTCGTGCACGCGGACCTCTCTGGTGTCCGCGCTTACTCCGCACTGGCGAAAAATCGCACGAGAGAAGGTCTCACCGAATGATCGGAGAAAGTCAGCTCTAGTCTCCTCCTCGGTCTTGAAGAGGCGCCGACCCGTCGGGTGCTCAAAGAGCACCAATGGCATTCGGCTGGCATCTTCCTCATCCTCATCCGCCGCCTCGTCGATTTCCGTGTCCTCCTCGACTTCTACCGGCCTCCTTCTCGTGCGAGAGTAGCCATTGCCGTTACGCGCCTCCCGCCGAAGCAGGAGAAGGCCTCCAAGGATGAAAACATGAGAAAAAACGTAGATGCCGGCGAGTGTTGCGGGCACGACCGGCACCGCAAACGCCGCCTCCAGCTTCTCGTTGAACGTCGCGAAGACAGATTTCTCCTTGTCGCTGGGGAGGGGAAGGTAGAACGTCGGCTTCGGTTCCGGGCTTGCCGCAACAGCGGCAGGCACCTTGGTCTCGGTCTTTGCCGGCGCCGCAATCTGCGGCTTCACGGGGTCTGCCGGCCGGAACTCCGGCTTCAGCATCGAGACGGGAATCTGCACGCGCGCGCCCCACGGGTAGCGGCGCGCGGACTCTTCGTCGCGCGCCAGCTCCTCATCCCGCGCGGGGTGAAGATAGGCGAACTTCAACCAGTTGCGCCAGTTGCCGGTGTACTCGAAGGCAACGTGGCTCGGGGTCTGGAAGCCGTTGTCGCCGAGACGCACCTCAACGACAGACTCCTCCGCGCCAACCATCGCCGGCGCCGCGAACGCCGCAAGCGCCGCGAGAACCACAGCGAAAATCGTCCGAAACATAGCTGTTCCTCCCCCTAGTTGTCAGTGAACACCCTGTCCGGCCGGACATCCGACCGAAAGTTATGAGCTGAAAGCCATAACAATGTGATTTATTAGTAGTACAAAACGCATATTCTGTCAACCCAAACGAATGGTTCGGCGGCTTTCCGAAACTCGCAATCCACTATTTGGTCCTTCCGCGCCAAATACACATATTACACACTATAGTGTGCAATATGTGTATTTGGGTTTTTAGCGTATTAAAAAGAAACGGCCGGCGCGTTCATCTTGCGCCGGCCTAGCAGCTGCACTCGCACCGCTTGCCGCGGCAGTGGTGCCCCTCCCGGCACCCTGCGCATTCTTGACTGCAAGCGGGTAATTTCCGATACCGCACAGGAGGGAAAGGCACGGCAGCCGCTGCCTTCTCGGGCTCCCGCAACGCGACTGGCGCAACTGGAGTTCCAATCGGCTGAAGTCGCTTCTTGATCAGCTCCAGCTTTTTCCGCCGGCGATACATCCTGCCAGCACGATTCTTCAGAACCTCATCGTAGCGCCGGCCGAGACTATCGAGGCTCATCCCCGATCACCTCCTTTCTTTTTTTAATATTACCACTAAACATACGTAAAGTCAAACGGCGAAAAAAGAACGAGCCACGTCATATTGACCGCGGCTCGGAATTACGAAGTGCGATGATGGAAGCGGGCAAGCTTCAAGCCGAGAACTCGCAGAAGGACTTGCCGCGCGATATTCGCCGCGAACCACTTCCAGTAAGAGCGCTGCACTCGCACTGGGTGATCCGGCTGGGCCTCGCAACGATAGCTCGTGCACGAGACGAGAATCTCGGCCTTGGGAAACACCCACCCCCAGATGAGACGGGCACTGCGAGAGTGCATCTCGCCGGTAACGATCAGAATCCGTCGCGGAGAGGAACCTTCCTTACCGCATGCGCTGCGAATCTGAAGCGCCTCCTCGACGGAATTATTTGAATCACCAGCGAGGAGAAACTTCACCTTGTTGCCCAGGCGCTTCAGGTAATCAAGCTTCAATTTCCGCTCGACCGCCGCCGCCCCGGGGAAGGTGTACGCGCAGTTGCTGAATGCAAGCCGCGCGCTGGGGTGCTTCTTCAACCAGCGGCTGGCTACTGCAAGGTTCCCCTTTGTAGCCTCCGTCAATTGATCCCGCTTCGTCGTGTACGATATCGGGACGATGAGGTCCACCAGTCTCCGCGAGATCGTCTCCGGCAAATCCGCCAGTTTCCACCAATCCACCAGTTTTTGAAGAACCAAATCTACTCACCCCCTTTCTGGCTTTTTGTATATCATAGCACGTCACAGTCTTGTTGTCAATCAGTCGTGTTATAGTGGGGGCTGGTTAGACGCTGCCTTTGTGGGATAAGCTCCTAAATCATATAATTAAAACATGAGTTTATTTCGCGGGCACTGGGTGGGTATGTTGCTCTTTCTGATTATCCTCCTCGGCGCGTTTTTCCGTTTCTATCAGCTGGCTGACATTCCCTATGGGCTCTTCCCGGATGAGTCCGTGAACGGCATCAATGCCCTTCAGGTTATTCATAGCGGCGAGATTAAACTTTTTTATCCGGAAAATAACGGCCGCGAGGGGCTTTTTATAAATATTCAAGCGATCTCGGTCTGGCTGTTCGGCGCCCATGCTTGGGCCTTAAGATTGGTTTCGGCCGTTTTTGGCACGCTGGCAATCTGGGGTATCTATCTCGCGGCCAGAGAAACTTTGCTGCTTTTTCTGTCACGCGGCACCAAATCCAATCAATCCTATTTTGCTAAATACGTAAATAGCGAGACCGCGATCGTATCCATCTCTCTGCTCGCGGCTTTTTTTACCTCCGCCAGCTTTTGGCACATTAACTTTTCGCGCATCGGTTTTCGCGCCATTATGTTGCCGTTTATGGCCTCCTTCGCCGTTTACTGGCTGCTTAAATCGCTAAGAACCGGGGGATTAATTTCCGCGGCGCTGGCGGGAACTTTTGCCGGACTGGGGCTTCACACCTACATTGCTTTTCGTTTTGTGCCTTTCTTCTTATCGGTTCCACTTGTGAATTATACCTGGCTATGGCTGAAAAATCGGGAACTGTACCGCCGCATCCCGCTTGCAATTTTGACATTCTTGATTCTGGCTTTTCTGGCGGCCGCACCGATGCTGATTTATTTTTATCAAAATCCGTCGGACTTCACAGGCCGCACGAGTGATGTCTCCATTATGACCGCCGACTCGCCGCTCTTGGAATTCGTTAAATCAAACATACTCACGCTGGTAATGTTCAACATTTGGGGCGATTGCAATGCGCGCCACAATTATGACTGCCGCTCCCAACTTTTGTGGCCCGTGGGTTTGGCGTTTATCGCAGGAATTTATTTTATGGCTGACTCGTTCCGTAAAGAATCATCTGCGGTTAATATGCCGTTCGTTCTTTTGGCCGTCTGGTTTGGTGTTATGACATTGCCGGCTACTCTCACCCGCGAGGGCCTGCCGCACGCTTTGCGTTCTATCGGGCTCATTCCGCCGGTCATGATTACGGCCGGGCTGGGCGCCTGGACTGCCTATAGAATCGCGGCCAAAAATCATGAAACGCTAAGCCGGATTGTCCTCTGGGCGGGTATAATTTTTGTCACGCTTTTTGGTTATTACAGCTATTTTCACCAATTTGCGGATTCTGCCAAAACTAAAGCCGGATTTCGATTTGACTTGACAGAAATTGCAGATGCCGTCGCATCTTTGCCGAAAAGCGCGGATAAATACGTCATTGCCAACTATCCGAATCTGCCCTATGGCATGCCGATTGAAGCTAATGTTGTTCAGTTTCTAACCGATACGGCAGGCGCCGAAGAGCAAAATGCCAAAAACCTGCACTACATCCTGGCGCAAGATCTGCCGCGTTTAGAGATCGCCGATACGGCAAAAAAGCAGGTAATTTTCATCCCTCTCAATCAAGAAAACGCCTCGTCAATCGCCGCGGAGCTTGAGGCGCGCTTCCCCAACTTGAAACTGCAAACACAAAAAACTGCGGGAGGCATCACGGTGCTATCCAATTAACTTTTATGAATTCGCCGAAAACTAATCTGGCCGCAGGAATTTTGCTTCTGGCAATGTTTTTGATGATGATTTCATCGGCGCGGAATGACGCGCTGACTTTCGACGAGCTGGCGCATATTCCAGCCGGTTTCGGGTATCTCACCCAGCAAGATTATCGCCTGAATGCTGAACATCCGCCGTTGATCAAATTGGCGGCGGCGTTTTCGGCCGAACTGGCCGTGCGCCCCGTCTTTCCAACCGATACCGAGCCCTGGAAGCGCGAGATTAAAGATCAGTGGGCGCAATGGGATCAAGGAACGATTTTTTTGTACCAGTCGGGCAACAACGCCGACCGGATAATTTTTTGGTCGCGGCTCGCCATGATATTGGTCACTCTGTTTCTCGGCTGGCTCTTGTTTGATTATGCCCGCCGGCACTTCGGCGGCAAGGTTGCCCTTTTAACGCTCTTCTTTTTTGCGTTTTCGCCGACTTTCTTAGCACACGGCCGCTATGTAACGACCGATGTGGGCGCCGCCCTAGGATTTCTGATCGGCCTGATTTCCTTTCTGCGTTTTTTGAAGAACCCTTCGTGGCGCAATGTTTTGATTGCGGGCGTAGTTTTCGGCATTGCAGAGCTTTTGAAATTTTCGTTAATTTTACTGATCCCGATCTACGGCATCCTGTGGCTAGCGTGGGTTTTGACGCGCCCGAACCAGGAACTACGCGAACGCATGCGCTCGTCGGCGCAGCTTCTTGGTAAAATTGTCATCATTGGCTGCATTGGACTCATCGTTATTTCGGCCGTTTACGCTTTCAGCATGCGGCGCTATCCGCTGGATCGGAATCTCCGCGACGCCCAAGGACTTCTGCACTATCAGGATTCAGCTACGAATTGCGCCCTGGAAAAAGCAACCGGGCGCTCCGGCGGCGAGTGTTCCAAATTTCGGCAAGTCGAAATAAACCTTAAATTACTGCAAAATCCTTTAACACGCCCACTTGGCCAATGGGCCCTAGGGATGCTTCTCGCAACACGGCGTACTGCGGGCGGCAACTCCACTTACTATTTCGGCGAGCTTTCCGGCGAAGGATACCGGAGCTATTTCCCCATAATGTTCGCTGTCAAAGAACCGCTGGCCTTGATCATTTTGGGATTCCTGGCTTTAATGTCGGCTGCGCGTAAGAAACTAAAAA
>CAYRYI010000021.1:0-9033 GCA_964428455.1 uncultured Candidatus Saccharibacteria bacterium | reverse complement strand
TGGGATGGACTATTATACTGACGATAAAGGCAAGAAACTTGAACAGTTTATGGAGTTCGCGCAAAAAGTTGGAGTTCAGCCAGAAGAATGCGTCGTAGTCGGGGACAGCGCCAACGACATTGGCCTTTTTGAAGCGACTGGCAAGGGCATTGCAGTTCGCACCGAATTTGAGGCTAAAGAACTCGAGGCTGTCGCGTGGAAGAAGATTGAGTATCTAAAAGAGATTAAGGATATTTTATAGTATTTAGAAGCTAAGCTTCCCAATGATCTCCCAAATGGCATCTGTACCAATAGACTAGTCTATTGGTACAGAGGGGGAATGAAGGAAAAGTGAAAAATTAAAAAAGAAGCCGCCGGTTGTCCCGATTATACTGGGATAACGCGGCGGCTTGGGTTGGCGGGCGGTTCTTGGGGTTAGGGCCGTAATGAATGTTTGAGATCAGACAGCAGTTGTGCGACCCCGTGGAGCAGTACCTCGCGCGAGGATGAGAACTTCAAGCGTCGATCCTCACGGAACGGCGTCGGTTCCCTGTCGCGTTGCATCACATACTTCGTCTCGACGAGTATGCCTTCTAATCTATCTTCAAGGCGCTTAAGAATTTCCCGCCTTGGCAGGACATGTATCTCTACGGTTGGCACTTTTACAGTCATCAGCTTCTCCTTTCTCGCGCGCGGGCTACAACTATTAGGTGTATCTAACGTCGTTCCCACCACCAGCGGAGCTCCCACCGGCCGAGGCGGATCCAGTAATGATGCGTCATAGAGGTCCACCTGTGGGAGCCTATAAGGCGCGGGAGAGACGTTGAATCTTGGTAGCGGTGGAGGCTGAAGTCGCGTTTCCAGTTCTTCCAGCGGTAGCAAGTGGATAGGAGCATGGTCTCGAACTTCCGCCATTGGTGTCTGGTGTAATGTTTCCAGCAGTAGTAGTCTGCTGCTCCGTGGAATCGGCTGATTATTCGGAACCGGCCGGCTCTGTCGCACCAATTGCAGGGGATGCGTTCGTCAGTGAGTTCTGCTTTGGTGGACATTATTGTCTCCTCCCCAGTGTGGAAATGTCCAGTTATGGGTTAGGGCACTTCCAGCTAGGGAGGAGGTTTGAAGAACTATATCTATCTGAGGCGCTTGGCGGGAATAGTCAACCCCGTTAGAGGTTTTAAGGTAGTTTTTCTAAATTCTCGAGAATGAGAGTGAAAACAGCTTCATCTTATATCCTTTTTACCAAAAAGAGGCCCAACTGAACCTCTAACGGGGTCAAGCTTTTTCTGTTTGGGAGTTAAGCTTCCAAATGAAGATTTTGAGTTCCTGCCCATTCTCGACTTTCACTGCAGGAATGAGATAATTGGGTTTAAGGGTCATAGAGGCCTCGCGATTTAATTTATCTGCCATGGCGCGATTTTTTGCTCTGTTAACCAACATTAGCTACAAGCTTCGCCTGCCGATGCCCGGATTTCTTCTTGGTTTTGTTGAGCGGTATCTTTGGAACCACACGGAAAAAATCAAGGTCTTCCTGACGGCGGTGTATCCCGGCGCTGTCTGGAAAATTGCAGATAAGAAGCTCTTGCTTCTTGTGAATCATTATGTAAAAGTGACGCCCGCGCTCCAGGATATCAAGGCTAAATTCTTCCCCGGGCGCAGATTCCATTCAGTCGCTGACTTCAAGCAGTATTTTCCGATTCTCGACAAAGACAACTTCCGAAAGCAGTATCCGATTGAGGCGCTAGCGCAGAGCGGCCGCCTGCCGCACGCCGGCAGTTTTTACAAGAGCGCGGGAACCTCGGGGCACCCGACGCTCTGGGTGGAAAGCATCGCGGAAGAGCTCGAGTTCGACAAAGCCGCCGAGTTCATTGCGCGCACCATGCTTGACATGATCTCGAATGAGTACGTGATTCTTAATTGCTGGGCGCTCGGCTCTTGGCCAACGGGGGTGAATTTTTTTGCAAGCGCCAGATTGCTGGGCAAGATCGTGAATTTGGGGACGAACGTGAAAGAAACCCTGGAGGCTTTAAAACTTCTCGGGCCGCAGTATCATTATCTCCTGGTCGGCTATCCGCCGTTTGTTTATCACATTATTCACGCTTGCAAAGATGAAGGAATTGATCTGGCTTCCTATAAAATCGATGTCATTACGGGCGGGGAGGGGTTCGTGGAGCCGTGGCGGGATCGGTTAATTGAGGCGCTCGGAGCGGAACGATCAATTTTCTCCGCCTATGGCTCGACCGACAAGGGGCTCGGCGAGGGTCTAGAAACGAACTTAGCCTACGCCGTGCGTTCGCTTATGCATATCGCCTCTACCTTGCTCCGCGATGAAATCGAAGCGCGGCGCGTTATGAAGCTGCGTTTCGGGAAGCCCGCATTGCCGTTTAACAGGGAGTCGGCGAAGGAATTTCTTAGGCGTTTTATTAAGGACGAGAAGAGCATTGATCGGGTGCCGATGATCTTCCAGTTCAACCCAATGATGTATTATGAAGAAAACTTCGTTAAACTCGATCCGGCGCAGAATCGCGAGGTGTATGAGTTTCTGACGACAACGCTGATTCCGGAGGTAACCATTCCCAGAATTCGCTATAACATTCACGATGAGGGGTATGTGATGACTTATGACGAGGTCATGGGGGCGCTGCAAGCCGCGGGCATCGACATTTTCGATTTTAATCCGCGGCGCGATCGGTATATGGATCTTAGACTGCCGTTTCTTTTGCTTTTTGGGAGATCTGACGGCACGGTGTCGGTGGACGGAGCGAATATTTTCCCGGAAGACATCGAGGAGTGCCTGCGCCAGCACGATGAACTGTTTTCGATGCTTAACAGTTTCCAGCTTTACATCACCACGGACTATCGGTTCGGCATAGCGCTTGAATTGATCAAGGATATGGCGGCGGATGAAGCGCTTAGCGAAAAATTCAGAGCATATCTTACGGGCGCGCTCCCCAAGTTCAGCCTTGGGTACAGCGAACTAAGTCATGAGGGTTTGCCGTCGGCCAATATCGCCGTCGAGACGTATCCGTATGAGGCCGGACCCTTTAGCAACCGCACCATTAAGCTCCGTTATGTCAGGTCTTGATCTGTATCCGTTTTTGAGCCGCTTCTCCGATTATTTTGCAAAGAGCTATGAGCGCTGGCGCCGGGGGCGGATACTCCGCTTTTTGCGGCGCGTGGATCCCGACACGCTTGAAAAGATCTCGGAGCGCCTGGCGGTGACGGCGTTTCAGCAAGCAGCCGAGCGCGTGCCGTACTATCGTGATCTGCTTCATTCCAAAGGAATTGATCCGGCCTTGATTCGGAAAGCCGCGGACTTCCGGAGACTGCCGCTTTTGGAGAAAGAAATTTTCTATGAGGCCGACATCGCGGATCTGGCGCTGGACGGGGATTTGGAGAGCATAAAAAATA
Organism: uncultured Candidatus Saccharibacteria bacterium; assembly: GCA_964428455.1. GTDB lineage: Bacteria > Patescibacteriota > Minisyncoccia > Sungbacterales > JACQCQ01 > JACOZA01. Next base: position 5,646 of record CAYRYI010000021.1, on the reverse strand, counting down.
TTCTGACCAGTTCCGGATTTTCTGGGAAATTCGGTTTCGGCGCAAACTCCGCGGATAATTTGCGAAATACCGCCCGGATGATCGATTTTGTGCTTGATATGATTTTTGAGATTGGCCGAAAAAAAACGCTTGTTATCAGTTGTTTGCCGATGGGGGTTAAGATGTACACCAATCTGGCGCTCTTGGCGGAGGTGAGCGTTCGCGAGGATATGGCCTTGGCGCTTGTCAGAAAATTTCAAAAACACGTTGACCAAATTATCATCGTCGGGGAGGCGTTTTTTCTGAAGCGTTTAGCGGAGGAAGGCATTAGGTCCGGCATTGACTGGCCATCGCTTCCCGTAAGTCTTGTCTGCGGCGAGGATTCTTTTCCGGAAACGTACCGCGATTACGTGGGAGGGCTTTTGGGGATTTCGCACGATGTTTGGCCGATGGAGCGGATGATCGGATCGTCTCTCGGCATCGCGGAGGTGGACCTTAATTTGTTCCATGAGACGCCGGAGACCATTCGCATCCGGCGGCTGGCCGAGCGCGACGAAAAGTTCAGGAAGCTGATTTTTGGTGAAGAGCTGGATGTAACGCCGATGCTTTTTCATTACTATCCGCACCGGACTTTCTTAGAGCTTGATGTTGCGGGGGAGATCATTGTTACCACGCTTGTCCCATGCCAGATTCCGCTGATTCGCTACAACACTAAAGACGCCGGCAGATTAATTTCGTACCGCGCACTGGAGAGCGCCCTTAAGGAATATGATAGGATTGATTTGCTGCCCACTCTGCATTTGCCTCTGGCGGCCGTTAAAAGCCGCCATGCCGGTTCGGCCCCGCACACTAAGATCGCGGATCACGTGCGGCGCGCGATGTTTTCCGATCCGGAAGTAGCCAAGAGAGTAACGGGGTATTTCAAGATTCTAGACGGCGCAGGAGGAAAGCAAATTGACTTGCAGATGGAAAAATATTTTTCTTCGGAGACCGACAGGCAAGAAATCGCGGCGGGATTAAATGTTGAGGGTGCGAAAATCAACCCGATTCCGTATTATCAATTTCCCGAAGCGCTTACGCTTGATTACAATAAAAAGTTCCGTCACTAGAAACATGCCGAAACTCCATCATAATCTTGGCAAGATCGGGATCGTGCTCTCGGGCGGGTCGCTCCGCGGCGCTTTTCAAGTCGGCGTCCTGAAGGCCCTCCATGAGCATCGAATTGTGCCGGCGTATGTCGTCGGTTCATCTGTCGGCGCGATCAATGGAGCGGCTTTTGCGGCCGGCAAAATGGATTTGCTGTATAAAACTTACCAAGAAATCGCCGATCACCCAGAAAAATATGTCTATAACATGAGTATTTTTAGGGTTCTTAGGGCTCTTTTTGGAGGCCCGTCATTTTTAAGCAATGCGCCTCTTCGCAATACCGTGATTATTGAGAGATTAAATATCCAAGACCTGGTTTCCTCGCCGATTAAGCTCGACATTATTACGACAGATTTTCAGACGGGCAAAGAAGTTATTTTTTCAAATAAGATTCCCGAGCATCAAACGACGGAGCAGCTGGCCGACGCGCTGATTGCTTCCGCCGCTATGCCAACGATTTTTCCGCCGGTGTACTACCGGGAGCACCAGCTCTTCGATGGGGGTCTTACCATAAAAGCCCCGCTTACTTTTGCCATAAAGGAGGGTTGCGATACGATTTTTATGCTTCTTAACGACCCGCTGGAGCGAGCGCCCCTTGATCGTCTCTACCGAACGATTTATGCCATTGGCAAGCACACCATTACTTTGATCGCGCGCTCCGTGGATAAAAAGGATATCGCGCGCGCTATCGAGGTCAATCACGATATCGCCACGTGGCTTGAGCTTCGTCGGGGGCTCCAGACGCTCTTAGAACGTGATGTACCCGATGCGGCGTCGCGCGGGCTTCTCGCCCGTCTGCAGGAGATACTCGAGCACGCGGACTTCACGTTTCAGAAACGGCGCCGGATTAATTTGCATATTATAGCTCCGGATCCTGCCGCAAACGGCGAGGATGAGGACGAGGGCATTTTTAATTCTCGCGGGGTTCTTGATAAAATGACTCTTGGGTACCAAACGGCGAACAAATTTTTAAGCCAGATGGAAAATCCTGCGTCATGACTATTTTTGAGATTTTCAAGCAAGCGGTTGAGCTTGGCATCGAACATGATTTCAGGCCGCGCGAGGAGGTATTAAATTATCATTGGCAGGAGGAGATAAAAAACGGTGCCGGAGAGTCGTTCGTAAATCCCTATGCCGATACCGGCGTAGCTTACGTCAAAGATCTGAATGTGGGCGTTGCGCGTGTTGCCGTCGGGCTGGATCTGGCGCAGGATGAGCTTTTGGCCATAGAGGAGTGGGAAGAGGACAACAATAAGAAAGTCGATCTTTTTATTTCCCACCACCCGCGCGGGCGGGTCCTAATTTCATTTCCGCATATCTTGAAAACCCAGATCGGGAATTTAAAAAGCCAGGGGGTGGATACCGAAGGGCTTGAAAAATATTACGATGAGCGTCTGAAAGAAGCGCTTGACGAAACACTCTCGATTAATTTCTACCGCACCTATGATACGCTTAAACTCTTGAAGAGAAACTATATCAATATCCATACTCCGTTGGATAACGTCTCCGTGCGCTTTATCCAGGAGTCACTGCAAAAGTCGGGCGCGGAAACGCTCGGTGATTGCGTTGAGGCGCTTGCCGGCATTCCGGAATACAAGACGCTGACTGACGATTGTGGGATTCGGCCGGCGATACAGTTGGGGAAGCCGTCCGATAAGTTGGGTAAGGCGCTATTTACGGAATTTACCGGCGGAGAGGAAGGCCCAATCGAGGTGTATAGGCACATGAAGCGTTCCGGCGTTGATACCTTGGTTGTTATGCACATGACAGCCGATGCGCTTGATGAGATCAAGAAACTTGGGATGAATGTTGTTGCCGCCGGGCATATTGCATCGGACTCAATCGGCATGAACCTTTTTTGCGATATCCTAGAGGACAAGGGTATTGAGGTTGTGCCGCTTGGGGGGCTCGTGCGCTGCCATCATTAGAGGAATATAAATTTTCCGGTTATGAGCAATGAAGATCAGTCGGAGGGGAAAAACGGGCAAATCGGCCCGGCGGAGGAGGAGCTTAGGGTTCCTGATTTGCAGAAAACTCTTGCTGAAGTCGGCGAATTGGATAGCAGGTTAAGGGAACTCGAAGAAAAGCTGGATGTTCGGAAAAGTGAGTTGCCCGAAGGGCATCCGGATCTTGAGGAATTGGAGTCGGAAGTAGATCGATTACGGAGGGATTTATCGGATAAGAATCGCCTGCTCCGCTCCATTCAGGAAGAGGGTCCTAATCGGCAGCATATCAGCGGCAAGTAGAATCGGTCGGCCGCACTTTTTAGGTTAGATGCGCACTTCCGCCCCAGCAAAACCGAAAGCCTATGCCAACAGGGCGAGAAGTAAGGCAGCATCAAAAAGCTCAAAGGCCTCATCCTTGGGGCTGGTTGTAACGGGGTTCACAAGAGTATAAAGGTCGAAGCGAGCAATAAATCAACTCTATATTTTTATGAAAGGACTACACTTCATCGCCTGGATCCTGCTTGTCGTTGGTGGTCTCAACTGGTTGCTAGAAGCATTCGGGTACGGCATTGGCCAGTATGTTGGCTCACAGGTCGCACAGATTATCTATGTTTTGGTAGGCCTGTCGGCGATCGTTGAGATCGCGACTCACAAGAAAAACTGCAAGCTCTGCGGCTCCGGCGGGGCGGCGATGTAATCGGTCTCTGCGAGGCCTCATCAAACACGGGCCGCTTTTGATTTTGTCGCGGAATGGCTAATATGGAAGCAATGCTAGTTGGTCATTTGCGCGCCACGCATTATTTAGAGGCGATTCTTAAGAAAAAAACGTGGGCGCACGGGTACCTTTTCTACGGTCCGGCGAGGGTTGGCAAGGAGACGTTCGCACTTGCTTTCGGGCGTTCATTGGTCTGCGAAAAGGCGAGAGGCGTTCTCGGCGGATGCGGGCGCTGCGAAACGTGCCAAATCAGCGATCTTCGTCTCGCCAATCGCTTCTTCTGCCTTCGGCCGGGAGCCGCTGCGGTTGGTGACCAGGAAAAAGAGCCCAAAAAGACCATTACCATCGGACAGGTGCGCGAGCTCCGCCGCTGGCTCTTTCTGGCCAGCGAAAAAATTCGGGTGGTGTTAATCGATTGGGCGGAGGCGCTCGGCGGAGACGCCGCGAACGCGCTTTTGAAAATACTGGAAGAGCCGAGCGGAGGCACGGTATTCATCTTGATTTCCGCATCGCCCGAATATATTCTGCCAACGGTTCTATCGCGCGTGGCTCCCATTCGCTTCGGGCTCGTCGCGGATAAAGAGATGCAGAAGATCGAAGGCGCGACGGATGAGGCAATTTTTCTTTCGCGCGGACGGCCCGGCATCCTTTTTTCCATCTTGGAAAATCGCGAGCTTCTGGCTGAAAAGAAAAAACTGCAGAAAATCGCCGAGATGGCGTATGGCGGATCAATCGCTGACGCGTTTCTAGCCGCAAAAATTCTGGCTGATGATGCGGAAGACCGCGAGGTGGCGCTGGGGCACATTCTGGCGCATTTCCGGAAGGATTTTATTTCTCTCGAGGGGGCGCCGCTTGCCGGCGCGATCGGGCGAGCGAAGCTCGGCCTTCGGGCGTTTGCGGCGCTTCAGGCAACAAATGTTAACCCGCGCCTTGCGGCGGATGTAATGTTTCTTAACTTCCGCCAGCCGATATCGATGTTAAAAGATAAGAGTAAAATAACAATATGAGCTTGAAGGTCGTGCTTATCACCATCGGAGTCCTGCTTTTTGGTTTGCTGGTTTTTCTGCCGTTTATATTCAGCGAGCGTCTCGTTAGTCCCGCAGCACCAGATCAAAATGGCGTTGGGGTGTATAAGTCGGTTGACGGCGGCATGACGTGGGCATTGAAGAGCCGAGTTGATGAGCGCGGCGTCGTTTTCCCCTCCGCGGTTTTATCCTTCGTTTTCCATCCCAAGGAAAGAAATATTATTTTTCTCGGAACCAAGGGCGCCGGGCTTTGGGTATCGCAAAACGGCGGGGAGTCGTGGGCGCGCGCGATTGATATAAAAGGCGCATTAAAAATTTCAGCCGAAGTTTATGATATCGCCGTTAATCGCTTGCGCCCGGATGAGATGTATCTCGCGGTATTTCAGGAAAATCTTGGCAGAGTGTTAAAAAGCGCTGACGGCGGCAGGAGCTTTGCGGAGGTGTATGCGGTACCCGTGAATCGGTTCGGAGTTTTTGACGTGGAGGTGGACGCGTTGGCTGGCCACGTTTATGTTGCCACGGGACAGGGCGGATTTTTGGAATCGAGCGACGGCGGCAAATCGTGGCGCGTACAAAAATGGTTTCCGGACGGCATCATTAAACTAATCGGGAATCCGGCGGACGGCGCGAATTATTTCGCGCTAACTTCTCACGGCGAGATGTTCCGCACCTATGATCGCGGAGTTTCTTGGGCGCGGCTCTCTGAAGGGTATCGAAAGTATCCGAAGGCCGACAAGATCACCGATTTTTCCATTGACAAATTACAGCCCTCGGTGATTTATACCGCTTCTCAATATGGTCTGCTTAGGTCGGAAAACGCCGGGGGCGTCTGGAA
>CAYRYI010000020.1:0-9985 GCA_964428455.1 uncultured Candidatus Saccharibacteria bacterium | reverse complement strand
GTGGTCCCCCAAAACCGCTCCCGCGAAAATGCCCAATCTTTTTCTTCTTTTAACCATTCGCCAAACCGGCCGCGTTTCAGATGTGCCGGGATCCAGTTGATTGATTCATTATTCTTAATCAGATCTTTTCTCACCTGATTCACCCGCACCCACCAAGATGAACGGGCGTAGTAAAGAATCGGCGTATCGCACCGCCAGCAAAAAGGATACTCGTGCTCGTAGGCCTCTTCGCGAAGGAGCGCGCCCGTTCGCTGCAGATGCGCCAAAAGAAGTGATTCGGTTTCCTTGGCCTTCACGTACTTCCCGCCGAGCCCCCCGCCGAGAGTCGCAATGAATTTGCCGGCGTCGGTCACTGTATGGATCGTCGGGAGCCCCATTTTTTTACCCAACCGGTAGTCGTCGTCGCCATACATGACGGCGGTATGCACAATCCCCGTCCCCTCGTTGCCTTTCACAAAATCCGCCCCGTAGACCTGATAACTCTGGGCGCTTACGAGCGTCGGCACCTCAAAGAGCGGATGGTACTGGAGTCCGATAAGCTCTTTGCCTGGGAAGGCGGAGCTGGCGCGCGTGTCTTTGGGGAATACCCCGCTTTTCATTAAGATCGGCAAATTTTCCTGCCCCACGACAAGGAAGCTACCTTTTTTCTCCGGGTCTGGCACGCGGACGTAGGGCATATCGGCGGAAACCGCCAACGCCAAATTCCCCGGTAGGGTCCAGGGCGTCGTGGTCCAGGAAAGAATCGCTACATTTTTCCAGCGCGGATCCTGCGAATTTACGCGAAAACGTATATAGACCGACGTATCCACGACGGATTTATACCCTAGCGCCACCTCGTGCGACGAAAGCCCCGTACCGCACCTAGTGCACCACGGCAGAACTTTAAAATCCTGGTACAAAAGGCCCTTCTTCCACCACTCGGCGATAATCCACCAGAGCGTTTCCATATAAGAACGCTCGTAAGTAACATAGGGATTGTCGAGATCCATCCAGAAAGCGATGCGCTCGGTAAGTTTTCGCCAATCGCCGACGTTGGCCCAGACCGACTCGCGGCACTTTTCGTTGAAGGGTCCGATGCCGAATTTCTCGATCTCCTGTTTGGTTTTAAACCCCAGCGCCTTTTCCACCTGGATCTCCACCGGCAGTCCGTGAGTGTCCCAGCCGGCTTTTCTTGGGACATTAAACCCCTGCATGGATTTGAAACGCGGAATGATGTCCTTAAAGGCGCGCGAAGCCACGTGGTGGAACCCCGGCGCGGCATTGGCCGTCGGCGGGCCTTCGTAAAAGACGAAAGTTTTGCCATTCTTACGAGCTTCCAACGATTTTTCGAAAATGCGATTTTTCTTCCAAAAGGCGAGGATCTCCTCCTCGCGCAAAACCGCCTCCGGTTTTTCGCTCTTTCTTTGAGCATCGGAGGCCTCGAATGGCGCAGGGTTTGGCCCCGCCACTAAAGTTTTTGAGAATTTGATCCGTTTGCCTTTCTCCGTCGGCATTTGGTGATTGACTACAGTCCACCGGCTACCGACCACAGCATAATCCTCTGCGGTAGTTGATAAGCGGCGTCCAGCAAGCATCTCGAATAGGTAACTCATCCTACCGGATAATCCGTGGGAAAGCAAATCCCGGACAGAGCGCGAGGAGTTTGCCACGTTAGAACGCCGCCTATTCTGCCGGCGGTCGTCTCCCGCTCGTTGACGAGAGTGGGATACTCCCATCGACGTGTTCGCGAGGCGCCCGTTTTAACGGGGTTTACGGAGATGCGCGACGGAATGCTAAACTGGGAACATCAGTTGAATATCCATGGACTTGCGTCAGGAACTCCATAAAAAAATCGAGAAGATAGAGGCGGTTTTTAACATTGCCGAAGTCTTATCTCTAAAGATCGACGACAACTACATCAAAAGATATTATCGGATTAACAAAATTCCCTACTCTATCTTCCATTCCCGGAAAGATCTCATTTATATGGGAATTAGTCGGGACGGAAAATTCAAAGAAGATGATCTGCTAGAAGCCGCAAGAACCGTAGAGCAGTACATTCGCTCCCTGGGCGGCCGAAAAGTATTGGAGCTGGCTACCGGCAGGGGGGCAAATTCTTTTTATCTTGCGAAAAGACATCCAAACATCCAATTTTGGGGAATTGATATCTCGCCAAGCCAGCTGGGCCGCGCCTTAAGGAAAGCAAAACTCGCGCAAAATTATCACCCAGAGCTTGGCGACTATCATATACTGGACAAATTCGAGGACAACGAATTCGATATTGTATTCGTTGTCGAGGCTCTATGTTACAGCGGCAGAAAAGACAGAGTCCTTAGTGAGATTTACCGCATCCTGAAACCCGGCGGGGTTTTTATAATCTTTGACGGCTACCGAAAACAGGCGGAAACGTCGTGGACTAAAGAACAGCAATTGGCGGAAACTCTTATTGAGCGGGGTATGGCGCTTAATATATTCGAGTCTTGCGAAAGTTTCCGGAAGAAGATCACAGAGTCAAAACTGACGATTGAGTCAGAGGAAGACGTATCGTCTTATGTCATCCCCACAATGGAGAAATTTGAGCGGCTAGCAAACAGGTTATTCAACTCCCCTCTTCTTGCAAAAATCATCGTCAAAATACTCCCGAAAGAATTCACCTACAATGCGATCTCCGGCTACCTTATGCCAACGCTTATAAAAATGGGAGTAGCCGCATACATCATCACCATCCTTAAAAAACCTAAAGAATAGCGTGGGATTTGGGGTCAGCCACCATTTATGATAGCATGTTGAAATTTTGGCCCAAATCACATCTCACTGGGCGCCCCCATCCCCAAAATATCCAGAGTTTTTTTCAAAACAATCTGCGTAGCCGCGGCAAGCGCCATGCGGGCGTCCTTGACTTCCCCATCCGCATCTAGAATGCGATTTTTTTCATAAAAAATGTGGAAGGTGTGCGCCAAGTCGTAGGCATAGTGCACCAGCCGCGAAACGCGGTAGTCCGCGGCAATATCTTCAAGAATTTCCGGGAAGGCCGTTAACTTTCTTATCAGCCCCCGTTCCGAATCGGAAGCCAGGGCTGAAATTTGAAACTGCGCAGGAACCAGAGCGCCCTTTCTGAAAATACTGCAAAGCCGCGCGTGGGCGTACTGAATGTAGTAAACCGGATTCTCTTTTGACTGCTTTTTGGCAAGCTCGATATCAAAATCAATGTGGGTCTCGGGATTTTTTTCGAGAAAGAAATAGCGCACCACGTCCAGCCCCACCTCGTGAATTAAATCGTCAATAGTAACGAACATGCCTTTGCGCTTCGACATCCGCGCTTCTTTTCCATTTTCCAAAAGCCGCACCAACTGCATCACGATCACCTCGGACCTGGAAAGCCCGATAATTTTCGCCACCGCCTGAATGCGCGAAACATATCCATGATGATCGGCACCTAAAATATTTATTTTAGCGAGCCCGCGCTCCTTGGCCTCCATATAATGCCCCGCATCCACCAAAAAATAAGTGGGAAACCCGTCAGAAGTTACCAGCACCCGATCCTTATCATCACCGAACGCCGTTGTTTTAAGCCAGACCGCGCCGTCCTTTTCAATCACCAGTCCTTTTTCCTTAAAGAGCGCCAGCGCCCGATCCACATAGCCCTTCTCGCGAATGTCCGCCTGCTCCGAGGTCCAGTGCTGGAAGTGAATCTTCATCTTCTGCTCCACCGCCGGCTTTATGAACTCGGCAAGAAAATCGGCCGCCGCCATCCGCCCCAGCGTTTCCGGATCGTCTTTTTTGGTCTCAAGCGATTCGCGATGCGCCGCGGTCCATGAGGCTATATGTTCTCCGTGGTAATAATCCTCGCTATCGGCAACTAAGCCCCCGGACGCAAGCACGGAAAGGCCCAGCATCCGAACCTGATTGCCGGCATCATTTATATAGTACTCGCGCTCCACTTCGTATCCCTGGCTTTCCAGAACGCGCGAAAGGACGTCGCCGAAAAATCCGCCGCGGCCGTTAGCCATGGTCAGCGGCCCCGTGGGATTGGCCGAGATAAATTCAACCTGAATTTTTTCCGATTTTGAATCGGCATCACCGAACTTATCGCCGCGACTCAATATTTCATCAAGAACTTTCTTCTGCGCCGCTTCTGTTAAACTGATATTCAAAAACCCCGGAGGGGCGGCAGTGATTCGGGAAACCATGCCATCGGAAATTTTTGCCGCGATTTCTTCGGCAAGCTTCATCGGCGAAACGCCGCGCTCTTTGGCGAGTGCAAGCGGCAAGTTGGAAGCGTAATCGCCAAGGTCTGGCTTCGGTGAAGCTTCCAACAAAACCTCGGCTCCCGCTTCAAGCCCGGCGGCGTCTCGCAAAATTTGTTTTAGCCGTTCGCGCAGCATGCCATCAGTCTATGAAAATTACGTGAAAAAGAAAGACGGCGCTCTCCCGAAAGAGAGCGCCGCATTGCGCCCGCGGTTTACCACAAGCGCGAGCCGGCTGGCCGGAAATGCCAGATGGCCCATCCGGCGCCAACTAGCAGCACAGGAATGATCAGCACCACGGCAACGAAGCCCACGATGATCCAGAGAATCGCTTGCTCGAAAGAACCCATGGGCCCACCCGCTTGCTCCTCCATCTCCATCATATTGGGGTAGTCTGGTGCGTAGTAGGCCGACGTCCCGTCTAGGGCCGTCGTTTTTCCCTTCTCTTCTCTTCTCTAGAGAAGCCTGCCGGGATCTTGTCCGCCATCGCGGCACCTCCTTTGTTACGATGATATTACGACTTTGTCAGCGGGCAACCGCAGGTAACACCGCATCCGCCTTCGGATTGACAGCCGCTCTCGGCCGCCTTGCGTTGGTTCTGTATCTGGTTAACTCGGTCGTCATCCGGCGATCGCTCGCCTGCTTGGGCTATTGGGAAGCGGCGCGGCCGCACCAGCCTAAGGATCTTTCCAAACAGCGCTTGCGCCACCCAGACAAGCGGCGCAAAAAGGACAATGAGGCTAAAGATGATGTAGCCTACAAACCTAGCCATTCTGCCGAGTACCGCCTCCCACTCTCTGTTCACTTTTCTCATCTCCCTCCTATATTCAGAGTTTGTGCCAATGAGCGGTATGGTAAGGTTAAAGTATCACATAAGAGCCGACATAGCCAAAATCATATCAGCATGCCAGCCTACGCCGAAAACAGAAAGGCCCGATTCGACTACGAGATCCTCGAAACCTACGAGGCCGGGATTGAGTTGCTTGGTTTTGAGGTAAAAGCTATCCGCAGCGGCAGAATTATGCTCACCGGGGCCTTCGCAATTCCGCGAGGGCCGGAGCTTTGGCTCACCAACGCCTCGCTCCCCGCCTATCAGCCAGAGAACACCCCCCGCGGCTACGACCACGAAAGAGCGCGCCGGCTTCTCCTACATAAGTCCGAAATTGCAACCCTTATCGGCAAATCTCGGACGGCAGGCTTGACCATCGTGCCGCTTCGCGTATATAGTAAAAACCGCAGAATCAAGGTGCTCCTCGGCGTTGCCCGCCGCAAAAAGCAGTTCGACAAGCGCGAAAAAATCAAAAAGCGCGATATGGCGCGGGAGGCGGCAAGGACTTTAGGAAAATAGAAACTGGAAATTAGAAACTGGCCGTGAAATGCGTTGCTAGTTTCTAGGTCCTAACTTCTAGGAACTAGAAAGTTTGCCCGGCGGCAAAATTTACCCGGGAGCGCATTGATTCGACAGATCATTCAAAAAGAAAGATTCGGACCGAGATGCCGAGCAACTCTCGCCGCGCCATCTGTGTCCGCCAACAGGCGGATGGGGAGGGCTTGCGGAAACCTCGGCAAACGCAATACGTGCAAACGTATTCAAATTCGATGGCGCTTTGGCGCCCGCTATGGCCTAACCGGTTATAGCTGCTTTCTCTCCGGAGTATCGGAGGGCATCAGTCTTCTTATGCCTCATCGGAAGCCGCTGGTGTTATATCTTGGGGCTCGGGTCCCCGGCTCCGGGAACGGGACCGACCAATACCGGAAACGTTCGGCGAGTTCTTGCCAGATTCATCGCTCGCCCGAACGAAACCGAATCTGGATACGTCTGTATCAATCTTTCTTTGCGATCTTCTGGACGCGGAGTCACTCTCCGCCGCTTCCACAAAAAAATGTAAAATGCAAAAATCAAAGTGCAAAATTATGTTATCCTCTCGGTCAACATTTCGGATTTTGACTTGCCATTTTGATTTTTGCTTGCCCCGTAGCTTCGCTGAAAGCGAATGGTAGCGGGGATATTTAATTTTCACACTTCCTACCATCCAAAAACGCTACCGCACCAACCAGTATATTAGAGCCGGGGAGCTCCGCGTCATCACCGATGACGGAAAGAATTTGGGCGTTTTGAAACTGGAAGCGGCTCTGGCCGAGGCCGTGCGCCGCGGCATGGATTTGATTGAAATCGCGCCGACCGCCAACCCTCCCGTCGCCAAAATCATGAAGTTTGGCAAGTTCAAATATCAAGAGGAGAGGAGCGAGCGGGAACACCGGCCCAAAAAGTCCGGCGGCGAGGTTAAGGGCATCCGCATCGGGTTTAAGACCGGCAAGCACGACCTCGAGGTCCGGGCTATGCAGGCCAAGAAGTTTCTGGAGCGCGGCGACATGATCAACATCATCATGGTGCTCCGCGGCCGCGAAAAGGCGCATCAAAACCTAGCGGTGCAGAAATTCTACGAGTTCTTGAAATTAATCCCCATCACTGTTACCCTCGACGGGGAGCCGAAACGGATGCCTAAGGGCATTAGCGGGATTATCAGGAGGGCGGCCGCGAAGTAGTTATAGACTACTGACCACTGACTACCGACTACAGACCGTGGGCCGTCGTAAGACCGTGCTGTAGTCTATAAACCGTAGCCTGTAGTCAGCAGACAAAAATGAAAAAAACCAGAAAATCAATCACCAAACGCATAAAAATCACCTCCTCCGGCAAACTTCTCCGGCGGGTTTCGCGCAAGAATCATTTTAACGCCAAGGAGCGCCGGCGAACCCAGCTTCGCGCCAAGGGATTGCGGGGAGTGGCGGGTGTTCAGGCGCGCAAAATTTGGTCTTCGCTCCCGCATTATTAAAACAGGAAACTAGGATCTAGAAAGCTAGTTCCTAGTCCGGCATCTGTATGCATACCATGGCTTCAATCAGTAGTTTTCTAACTTCCTAGTTTCTAGGCACTAATTGTATGACTCGAGTCAAACGCGGCGCAATCGCCATCAAAAAGAGACGCAAAATCCTAAAATATGCCAAGGGCTACCGTTGGGGGAGAAAATCCAAGGAACGCCTCGCCCGCGAGGCCTTGCTGCACGCCTGGACCTACGCCTTCCAGCACCGCAAGAAAAAGAAAGGTGAGTTTAGGGCGCTTTGGAATGTCAAGATCAGCGGGGCTCTTTCCCAAGGAGGAATCTCCTACAGCAAATTTATCGGAGCGCTCACCAATAAAAAAATCGCCTTGAATCGCAAGATGTTGGCTGAAATCGCCGAGAACCATCCCGAGACGTTCAAGAGAATCATTGAAGCCGCAAAATAATAGCGCCGCATAACAAAACCCCCTCAAAGGAGGGTTTTTGTTATGATCTTTTAAAAACCAGCGTAGAGAGAAAAATCGCGACTCCCGCAAGAATCACCGCCGGCCCCGCGAGAATCCCGGCGTAATAAACCGCAACCATCCCAAGAACTACCGAGAGCGCCGCAAAAAGAATACTGGCCGCCATGAACTGGTAAAAAGTCTTGGCCACGTTTTTGGCCGCAGCCGCCGGAATAATCGTAAGCGTCCCCATGAGTATCGTCCCCACGAATTTCACGCCAAGCGCTACCACCAGCGCCAGCATTATAAGGAACAAAAGATAACTGCTTTTGGTTCGAAGCTTGGCGACATGACCCAGGTCGGGTGCTACAATCGTAAACATCAGGGGGCGCGAAATCAGAATCGCGGCGAGAACTACGCCGAGCGAGAGTAGTATGGTGAGCGCTGCGCCCAACGGCGTAATGGAGGTGAGATCGCCAAAAAGCGCCTCCAAGAGCTCCGGCTCCGGAGTTAACAAAATGCCGGCGGCAAGGCTCGCGGTAAAAAGCACCCCTACGATTGCGTCAATCGGGAGACTAGTGCGCTTTTCGATTGCCAAGATGAAAAAGACGGCGGCAAAGAGAAAAGCAAAAGCCCCAAAAAATGGGTTAATCCCCAAAAGTATCCCGAGGGCTATGCCGGGGAGCGCCACGTGTGACAGGGCATCGGAAACCAGTGACATGTTTTTTAAAACCATAAATACGCCGAGTGCTCCCGCCGCCATGGCCACGGCAAGCCCGGCCGCCAGGCTCAATGAAATATTCGATGCCAGAAACTCCGTTGCCATAATTTTTAGCCGGCTTTATTTAAGCCAGATGCAACTTCCTTGATATTATGCATATGGTGGTAATGCGTAGGCTCGCCGTAAAGACTTGCCAGCTTTTCGGGAGTTAAAACAGTCTCGGGCTCGCCAGAACAAACCAGAGTTTTATTGAGGCAGAGAACCTGCGTGGCGTAGCGAAAGACAACGTTTAATTCGTGCGAAACAAGAATTATGGTGATGCCGAATCGGTCCTGCAGCGAATGAAGTAAATTGTAAATGGTCTCTTCGCCGGAAACATCAACCCCCGCAGTTGGCTCATCAAAGAGAAGTATATTTGGTTTATCGTAAAGCGCCCAGGCAATCAACACCCTTTGGAGCTCCCCTCCCGATAAATTACCCAACCGCTCTCCGAGGACGCCCGCGGGCATGTTAACCAATGCTAACGACTCCATAATTTTTTTGTCGGCGCCGAGTCCCGCAAAAATAAACTTCCGCTCATGCAAAAGAAAGAACTCACGCACGGTCAAGGGAACGGATTTCCCTATATTGTATCGCTGCGGCACATAACCAATTATCGCATCGGGACTCCAATGCACCCCGCCGCGGTATGGCATGAGCCCCAGAAGCGACCTGAGCAGTACGGTTTTCCCGGCCCCATTCGGCCCGATCAGAGCTACGACATCCCCCGGCATTACCGTAAACGAAATATTCTCCAAGATTTTTTCTCGCTCAATCGTCACCGAAAGATCTTCAACTCTTAGAATAGGATTCTGGTTCATACCAATTCGAATTTATCACATTAATGGCCGAAAGCTAAATGACAAAGGCCAATATGGCAAGCTATTTAAGTAAGCCAAACATTTTATCGACTGGCAGTGTGTTTATTACCTCTCGCGCAGAAACCCACCCGCGCCTAGCCTGGGCGATGCCGAATTCGAGAAGTGCGAAGTGGGAAGTTGTGTGCGCGTCGGAGTCAATCGAGAATTTGATGCCCGCTTCTTTCGCCTTCCGAATGTGTTCGTCTTTTAAGTCGAGCCGCTCGGGATGCGCGTCAATTTCCAAAATGGTCTTGGTGCGTTTGGCCGCTTTTATAATCTCGTCCATATCGAGCGCAATCGGCTCGCGACGGTTAATAATGCGATCAGTCGGGTGGAAAATAATATCCACGTTCGAATTTTCCATGGCGCGTATGACGCGCTTGGTTTGGTCAGCCGCCGATAACTTAAGGCTCGTATGCACGGCCGCACCGACCACATCGAGCTTGGCGAGCGTCTCATCATTAATATCCAACGACCCGTTCGGCAAAATATTGACCTCCGCGCCCTTTAAGACACGAAACTTCAGGCCTTGGCGTTTCAAGTCGGCGTTAATCTTGTCAATTTCCGCCATTTGGCGCATCAGTTTTTTCTCATCCGCTCCGCCGGTCATGGCGAGAGTCTTGGTGTGATCGGTAATGGCGATATATTCCAATCCGGCCTCAATCGCGGCTTGAGCCATTTCGCGGATGGAGTGCTTGCCGTCGGTCCAATCGGTTTGGGTCTGCAAATCGCCACGCAAATCTCCGTATCCGATTAAATGCGGCAGCTGGTTTTTCCGCGCAGCTTCTATTTCACCCAAATTCTCGCGCATCTCCGGCTCAATGTAGCGAAGCCCTAATTTCTTATACAGCTC
>CAYRYI010000019.1:3109-10131 GCA_964428455.1 uncultured Candidatus Saccharibacteria bacterium | reverse complement strand
CGAAAACGTTTTGTAAAGCTCGCCCGATTCCGCATCCGGCGCGGAAATGATAAGCGGGGTTCTTGCCTCATCGATTAAAATCGAGTCAACTTCGTCGACGATGGCAAAGGCGTGGCTTCTACCGCCTTCGCCAAGGCTACGGTGGCCAAGTTGTGATTGCTGTTCCAGCGTGTAGGCCATGTTGTCGCGGAGATAATCGAAACCGTATTCGTTGTTGGTGCCGTAGGTAATGTCGGCTCCGTAGGCTTCCTGCCGCGTCACCGGCCGCAAGAATTCATGAACAACTTTAAACGCTCCTATGGTGTCACGCGTTTTATCTAAATCGTTTTGGTCATTAAAATTTTGAATTTGTTTAGGATTTAGGATTTCGCCTGCCTGCCGACGAGGCAGGGATTTAGGATTTCCATGAGTTGGATCATACAAATAACTGGCCTCATGGTTCAGAATTCCGACACTAAGCCCAAGAGCATGATAAATCTGCCCCATCCACACCGCATCGCGGCGTGATAGATAATCGTTAACTGTCACCAAATGCACGCCCCGCCCGGTAAGTGCGTTAAGATATGCCGGCAGGGTTGCTACGAGAGTTTTGCCCTCGCCCGTCCGCATCTCGGCGATCTTGCCCTGATGCAGCACAATACCGCCCAAAAGCTGAACGTCAAAATGCCGCTGGCCGAGAGTGCGCTTCGAGGCCTCGCGCACAGCCGCGAAGGCCTCGGTCAGAATACTATCTAAAGAGGCGCCGGCCGCGAGACGCTTGCGGAACTCCTCCGTCTTCTGGCTTAACGCTTCCGAGGTAAGCTTCTCAAAATCCGCTTCAAGCAGATTGATCTCCTCCACCAATGGCTGCAGTACTTCCACCGCTTGCTTATTCGAATCTCCGAAAATTTTAGTCAAGAATGCCATATCGTAACTTGGCTATATTACTGCAAAAGCGGCCGTAAATAAAGAAGCCCCGCCGTCCCGATAGCTATCGGGACGGCGGGGTGATGCTTGCCCTAGTACCAAATCCGGTCATGCAACTCCGGCGGCAGAGTAAAAAGAGCCTCATGCACCTCCGGCGAATAGAGTTCACCGAGAGACCCGCCGTAGGTCTTGCGCATCGCGTGGTAGCGGCTGAATTCGGCAACGGGTGCCCAAGCCCAGCGATGGTTCGAGGCAATGAGAAATGACTCCCAGTAGCCAAAGAACTCGATAAGGACTCGGTAAGAGTAGACGTGGCGGAAGATCTCCTTCAACATCCGCCGCAGACGCAGATGGCCGTCGTACCTAATCAGCGAAAGCTCCTGCGCCTGCATCACGAAGACGCCGTCAGGCGCGAGGCAATCCGCGAAAAGCCGAATGCCCTCGGGCGTGTAGAGATGGTCGCCGCTTGACTCGCCTTGCTGAAACGGCGTGTACTCCTCATCGGCCGGATCCACCAGATCCGAAACAAGAATGTCAACCTTCTCGCCGGCCTCAACCATCTCGCGCATGACCGCGAAAACATCCCGCGTTACGATCTCGAGCCGCGGATCGGTCTCGCACCCGCCCCAGAAACCAGGGATCAGCCGTTGAGTCTCGCGGATCACCATCGGCGAGATGTCAACCAGCTTCACATGCTCGGTGTCGCGAAAGCTCAAAGCCTCGCGCGGCGCAGGTCCGTCCCCGCCCCCGGCAATCAGCCAGCGCCTTCGCGAGGGCGCCGACATTGCGGCGGGGAAGATTAGCGCAGAGGTGTAGATGCCCTCGAGCCTTCCGCCCGGAAGCTGGGACATGCCGTCAATGACAAGCGCCAGGCCGAAATCGGTAAAGTCGCCGATATGCACCTTCTGCGTCATACCGCCCAACTCCGGGAAAACCTCCTCGCCCTCGAAAAGCCACGGGCCCTCCAGCCGATGGGCTATCGCTCTACCCTTGCCGGACTTCTCCAGATGCCAGTACGGCCAGCCGTAAAGCTCGAACATCGCGCGCCTCCTTTTTGGTAATCGGTTTTATTGCCGCAGGCGGTTTAGATGAAAAACTAAAACAAAGAGCGTATCTACCCTACTATCACATTGCCATCAACCCGCGCAAGTTAAAAACCCCCAAATACACATCTTATACACGATAGTGTATAAGATGTGTATTTTAGACTTGACTATGTATTAATCTCTCCAAACCTCGCGCTTGCGAGTTTTTTTAGGATGATATAATAACGAGAATTCTTTGAAAATTTTGCGCGTCTTTTCGGAGTTGTCGCGCGAGTAACTGCAAAAAAATACGTCGAAGTTCACAAACTTTTTTTCCGGCCAGGTATGGATGGCCAAATGCGATTCGGAAACAACGATAACTCCGGTAATGCCGCCATCGGCGGCACCGGAACCGGGAGCGAATTTATGGAATCGCGAGGTGACGACAACAAAGCCGGCCCGTTTCACCATCTGGAGAACTTTTTTCTTGACTATAGAGACTTTGGTGAGATATTTCTCATCCCCGCGGCAGTCATACAAGTCCGCGAGGATATGCAAAGACTTATTCATTTCCACTCCCACAGACGAGATACGCACTCGGCATCGATTGCCTCGCATTGCCGAAACATCCCGCGCCCGCAAAAGAAAACTGCAAAACAACTACACTTAAATGCACTTTCCGATTCTTTTTTCAATACTACAACTTCTTTTGAGATATACAACTGTGAATAAGTAAAAAGTTCGCCGGCCATGCGCACCGCATGGCCGGCTTAATCTCCCGTTCCCCGGATTGCTCCTAAATCT
This sequence comes from uncultured Candidatus Saccharibacteria bacterium, assembly GCA_964428455.1. GTDB lineage: Bacteria > Patescibacteriota > Minisyncoccia > Sungbacterales > JACQCQ01 > JACOZA01. The sequence goes on along the minus strand of CAYRYI010000019.1, from coordinate 7,396 downwards.
ACGAATGCCACCGTGACGGCGGTCGGGCCCCGCTTGTAGGAATACCCCGACCAGTCAGGGCACGAGCACGAAACGTTATACGGAAGTCCGTTTCTTTTGAGGTGATGGCGAACACCGATGATTGCAGCATTCAGCTCGCGCCATGTAAGAGACAGGCGCCCCTCCCCAGCCCAGGTAAGTTCTCGGGAAAGCCTAATTGTTTCGGACCCGCTCTCGCAGGTGCCCAGTTGGATACCTCCGGGATTGTCGACAAGGAGCGAAAGGAGCGATTTCGTAGAGCTTTGTGGCCAACGCATCTTCTTGAAGAGAACGTTGATCTCCGGCGGTATTTCACAGAGCGTCTTGAATCTTCTCTTCAACGGAACCGTTGTCAATAAAGTCACCTCCTTTGGGGATATCGTTACATAAAAATTCCGTGGAGGCAACTAGATTCCCTCGTCTCGTATGCGGCCGCGGCGGAAAAATCTGGCGAGGCGAGATAAGCGCATCATATTCTTGATGCGGCGTGCGGCGCGATCAGCCTTGGCGATTAGCTTTCCTTTCGAGCGCGAGAGTTGTGAATATAGTTCCTCTTCAATTAAATCAATTGCCTCATAGATCTCGCCGGCTTCTTTGCGGACTCGGATGAAACCGTACGAGGTCTGCCCAGAAACTTCGGCAAACCAAACATCGCCCTTCTTGTGGTGAAAAGTGTCGCGGCCAATCTCGATCGTAATTTGCCACGGCGTTCTGCCGCTATCGGCGCGACTAAACTTTTTTAGCGCCCCGACAAGCTTCCGCTCGACATACTCTCGGATAGACTCCGATGGAGGGAGCCGCGCAAACTGTATTTGGTAATTCATCTCATTAGAAATTAACTTCAACCTCGATTGGTTTGTCTGGTGGTATTATACATCTTAAACTTCATAAAATCTCACCCGGTTTTAGATTGGTTTTTGACGATATTTTAGCTAATAATGCAGAAACACCCCGTTAGGGGTGTTTCTAAACCGCAACTGAATAGGCTTATCTGCGCTTCTTGCCGCCCTTCTTCGCCTTCTTGGCTGCGCGTCGTCTTCGTGCCATAAATCTTTTACGGACGGAATGAGTTTGCCCATAACGCCCGAATTAGGGTTGGCGCACACCGACCACCGTATGCGTCACGCTGCGTTTTACTACGCAGTGTTGATTACAACTGGAGTTAGTTTATTTCTCCATCGGAATTTTCAAACAATGTATGTTTATAGTATGACTTAATTAGATAAGATGCAACTGTGGATAACTTCGCTCGCAAGGAATTTTTTCTTCACGCCTCCATTTTTAAGCGCTCGCCTGCGGCGAGCGTCCAGGGATCCCATCGCCAGCCCGATGAAGAAAAAATCCCCTGCTTCACTCAAAAATTTTATCAATAATCGGTACAAAAACGAAAGGCGAACACGTACGAAAAACTGTTCTCGCATAATTTCGTGCAATATTTCGTAATGATTCATGGTTTTTCAAAACCCCACGTACTGTATCTCCTCTTCTAGCTGTAGGCCGAACTTGCGGCGCACGTTGTCTTTCGCGACCCCAACAAGCATAACAACCTCCCCCGCGGCGGCGCCGCCGAGATTGATAAAATAGTTAGCGTGACGCCGTGAAATTTCAACTTGGCCTACTCGACGGCCCTTAAGTCCTGCGGCATCGATGCAATAGGCCGCCGGGATACCGGGCAGTTTGGCAAACTGCCCAAACTCCGGAAAGCGGCGAAGCAGCTTTTGGACATCAAGCCCGGGTCTATCCCAAGAAATGTTCTTGAAGATGCACCCGGCCGACTGCGAACCGATGGCCTGCGTAACAGAGCGCCTGGCGGCGTACTCTCGAATACGCTCTTGGGAAACACCTCGGTCGCCTTCGGTTAATTGGAACTCGGCAGACAGGATAATCAACTCTGGCTTGCGCTTGAAAACGCTGTCACGATAACCAAAACTACACTCTCGAGGGCTCATGGCCTGCTCTTCACGAGCTACTGCGTTATATACACGAACATTTGCAATTACATCTTTGATCTCTCCGCCGAAGCATCCGGCGTTCCCCCGTACCGAGCCGCCCACTGTCCCGGGGATCCCAACGCCCCACTCAATGCCAGAAAGCCCAGACGCTATTGCTTTTGAAACAAGTTGCGCCATCGAAACGCCAGCATCAGCTAGAACGCGATCCCCCGCAATATCAATTTGTTTACTCCGCAATCGAATAACTACGCCAGGGAATCCCGCATCCGATACGAGAATATTCGAACCAGCTCCGAGAACAATAAACGGCAACCCCTTCCCGCTCGCAAATTCTATACCTTGTTTAATATGTTTAGTTTCTTCGGCTTCAACAAAAAACCTTGCGGGACCACCGATTTTATAATAAGTGTATGGGGCGAGCGCCACTTCAGACATGATTCGCGACATAATCGGAACAATAAGAGTGCTAAAAAATACTCAAAGGAGCCGCAAGGAGGTTAAACTCCGTTATTGTCATCATGTGAGTACCCGCCCTAGCGGCCGCCTTTGGTGAAACCGTGCGCAACACGCTCTCATAATATCAAACAGCAATTGCGCCGAACAATACTCGCGAAAACTCGGCAACTCGTTTTGCGGTTTTAAGAATAGGGAGCGCACGCACCCCGTTAGAGGTTTTAAGGTAGTTTTTCTGAATCCCCCAGAATGAGAGCAGAAGCGCCTTACATTATTTTACCTAAAAAGACCTGGCCGAACCTCTAACGGAGCACATAGCAATTTGAGGCAATTTTCTGCTATTATGTCAACCATGGCATCGAAATCCGACACGGTAGAGCCCGCTCCTGCCAAAGATATAGTGATAAAAAAGAAAAAGAGAATACTTTTCGGTATCACTAAGGCGAACTGGGGCGGGGCCCAGCGCTATGTTTTCGACCTTGCAACCCACCTGCCAGCTGACAAATTTGAAATTATCGTCATGGGGGGAGCCGCGGGACTGCTTAAAGAGAAGCTGATGTCCGCCGGCATCCGTTTTATTGAAATCGCGGAACTTGACAAGGATATCTCATTCTTGAGGGAACCGAGAGTATTCTGGCAGATATTGAAAGCTATTCGGGCTGAGAAACCGGATATTCTGCATTTAAACAGCCCCAAGATGGCGGGAATGGGAACGCTAGCCGGCAGAATGGCGGGTGTCGCGTGGATAGTTGTAACTATCCACGGATGGTCATTCCATGAGCGGCGCTTTTTCGCGATAAAACTCCTCATCGCGTTTTTCTCTTGGATGACCGCTCTCATGGCGCATCAAACTATTCTTATTACCGAGAAAGACCTCCGCACCGCGAAATTCCTTCCGCCTTACAAAAAGGGAAAATATCGCCTGGTGCATAACGGAATCGGCGCGCTTGAATTACAGGATGATGCCTCGAGCACGCGGGAAAACCTCAAGCAAATTATTGCGCGCTTATACCCTGATAAGGCCGGAGCACTTGATGAACCCATTTGGATCGGAACGCTCGCGGAACTCACGCCCAACAAGGATCCGGCAACGCTCGTACGCGCGGCGGCCGGCCTGCCCTGGCGCATTCCGGTCATCATCATCGGCGACGGCGGTGAGAGAGAAAAGCTGATTATGCTGATTAAAAAACTGGGAGCAGAGGACCAAATACTTTTGGCGGGGTTTATTCCCGAAGCGGCGCGCTTGCTTTCGGCTTTTACGATCTTTGTCTTATCCTCCATCAAAGAAGGACTGCCGTACGCCCTCTTGGAGGCTGGGCAACGCGGCTTACCCGTCATTGCGACCAATGTCGGCGGCATACCGGATATTATCGAGCATGAAATGTCGGGCATTCTCGTTCCTGCCCAGAACGCCGCGGAGATGCGAGAAGCTATCATACATCTCGCGGGGGATCCGGCGAGACGCAAGCGGCTCGGGGCCGCGCTCCAAAAGAAAGTCGCGCATAAATTCGGTATCTCCCGCATGGTGCGCGAAACCCTTGCCGTTTATAACCAACAAGAGCTATAACTGTTTCATGTCTGGGACCACCGATGCGAGAAAACTAGCGCTTTTCCTGGGAGACATTACGATCTTTTATGTCTCGCTATTTGCTGTTCTTATGCTCCGCTATTACGGCACCGAGTCTGATCTTTTAATTCCGCTACACCTAAAACCGTTTTCAGCGCTTTTTATAGTCTGGATTCTGGTTTTCATCGTCATGGGACTTTACGAACTGCGCCATGCCAGCAATAACCTTAAATTCATACAGATGCTGACGCAGGCCATGGCAGTCAATGCGGTGCTTACCGTCGCAACATTTTATTT